>CACYSG010000077.1 GCA_902776955.1 uncultured Bacteroidales bacterium
TACCCGTTATGCAAAACCCGGTGCGAAAATTCATCCTGCAAATTGAACCTTAGAACCACTATGTGTGATTTTCATCCTGCAAAATGAACCTTATGCCTGTTTTTTTGAAGCCTGTCAGATCCTTCCAGGTTCCAATTGGTCCACACGCGTTCATAGTCCCAAAAGATGGCTTTCCCCTCGGGTAACGAGTTTGGTACTTCGTCCTCGCCATTGTAATAACGGCAATCCAATATCAATTCTTCCCGTGTCATAACAGATGCCGATGTGGCTGTGGGTTAGAAAATCTTGTAGGCGACTTTTACCTGCAAACTGGGGCAGGCTTTGAGCCACGAGAGGACTTGGGTGACGCCTGCCTCTTTGCCAGATGATTTGATTTCCTTACCGTTGTTGAGTATGAATTTGGGAGAGCCCCAAAAGATGAGGCCGAGGTCGAGGGCGAAACTCAGGCGGTGCTGCTGGGCGATGTGCTTGCCGACACCGACTCCGAGATAGGGCTTTACGACGTTGGTCTTCATCATCACATCGACATTGCCATTCTCGTCGGCGGTGAAGATGTAGTCACCGAACTTGAGCCCGATGGGGCTGAAGTTGGTGTTGAAGGCGCGGTTGTAGTCTGCAACCTTGTTGTTGGCGTCGTAGAGGAAGCCGAGGGCGCCGTCGTTAGTGTTGCGGAAGTGGATGAAGTTCTTACTGCCGAAGTAAAGTCCGGCGGTGAAGTGGAAACTGTCGTTAGTGAAAGGGTGAACCTCGGCTAACAGGAACATGTTCCAGAAGTTGGGCTTGGCGGCGAGCTCTATCTTGTCGGCCATTTGGGCCCTGCGCACGGCATCGTCCTCGACGAGCGCGTAGCCAGCAAGATCCTCGGCGGTGTTGATGGTTTTGAACTTGATTTCGCCGAAGTGGAGTCCGGAGTAACCGGCGCGCACGGTGACAAGCCGGTGCACGGGCATGGTGACGTCAAGGCCGGAGCCTGAGAGTCCCGTGTGGAGACCGACTGACAGATGGTTGAACAATCCGTCGGGGGTGTACAGTTTGTCGTTTTTATCCGTTTCGGTTTGTGCGCACACATTCATCGTGCCAAGGGCAACGGTGAGCATTGCGAGGATGAATATCTTGAGTTTCATAGAGAGCCCTATTTGAAAAATTTCTTATTCGACTTGATGAGGAGGTTGGTGAGTGATTGGGTGAGGGGACGGAATCCGTAGAGGTAGTCACTGGTGTAAGGCGTGCCGCCGTTGACGATGGCGTGAACATAGTCGTGGCAAGCCATATCCATGGGCATGATGCCGACGGTACCCTCGTTGCTGAGCAGGTCGTTGATCACCAGCGGGTGCAGGTTGGTGGCGTTAGTGATGTAGCCTCTGGGCGACACCTCGGTGTAGGCCGAGCAGTGGTTCACAATCCAGATGTTCTGGTCGCTCGCCGTTGCTTCGCGTGCGCTGTGCATCATGTCGATGACGGTTTTCTTCTTTGTCTCCATGCGCTTCTCGCTGGTCGTCTTGTAGTAGTCTTGCTTGTAAAGCGTCGCCATGATGGAGAGGTCTTCCATGTTGTAGATGGCGCATGAGCGTTGGGCCACGGGGTCGATTTCTTCGTTGATATCGGGATCCTCATCGGGCCAGTCGCAGTAGGCGATGGGGTAGTGGAATGCTTCGTTCAGCGGAACGAGGTTGTATCGGCTGAAAATCAAAACCTTGCCGCGCATCTCTCCCACGGTGATGTCGGGACGCCAACTCTTGACAAAGAGGCCGTCATACTTGGGCTTGTCAAGAAGATTGTGAAGGAGCACGGTCCAGTTTTGCTGGCTTTCCATACCGTTGTCGGCCTGGATTTTGATGATGAAGAACTCTGAGGGGTGTTTGGCGAGGAATTCCTTCATCCAGTCGAGCGACTCCTCAAACGTCACATTGATTTCGGTAAATCCGTGTGCGAGCCTGAGGATTTGGCGTTCGGCAGGGGTGGTGGCGAGAGTGTCGATGGACACCACCGGGCGTAAGTCAAAGAATCGGATACCGTGGTTCATCTGCTCGTCAAAGGTGCAGAGCTGGCTGATTGCGGTAATGTTAGAGATGCCCGATAGCAAGGGCTGGTAGAACCCCATTCCGGTCATCGAGTCGTGCGTGCCAGGAATGCTCAGTTTGCACACCTTAGTGTCATCCTTGACCATGGAGAGCCAGTCGGATGGCGGGGTGGCAAACTCGTAGGGATACCTGATGGTGTCCTGATAACCCTCGCTGAAGAGGAAGGGAAGGTCAAGCGAGTCTTCGGTGTAGGCGATTTCCGGGTCGTCGCAACTGCTCATCAAAGCCGCAGCCAGTAAGGCCAAAAAGATAATGGTGAGTTCTCGTCTCATTTATTTGTTCATCACTTAGTTATTGAGTCCTATAAATATCATTTAGGGCCGCATAAGGGGCAGAACCCATTATGCAGCCCTTCAATATCGTTGCAAAGTTACATAATTTATTTCATATTCTCATCATCCTCCCCATTCTAGCTAGGGCAACCGCACCAAAATGTGTCGCAAAAAACACCCGGAGGGTGGCCTCTGAGTAACCCCGGGTAACGCAATTTGCTGAGCGATAGCGAAGTGGATTGCGTTACCCGGGGATAAGCATGCAACAACCCATGTCGCTGGAGGCGACCCCTTACTTGTCATCGACATTGGGGTCGCCTTCAGCGACCAGAGGAGATGACCTCTATACCCCCAGTGAATCAGGTGCCCTCGCTCACGCTCGGCCACCTGATTTACTGGGGGTTATTCAATGGGCCGCCCTTTGGGCGTCTGACACACAGCATGATTTGCCGCTCAAAACCGATTTTGGTGCGGCTGCCCTGCATTCTAGCGGTTGAAAGATGAGAAATAGAAACCTTCTCTACATTGCCCAAGCCAACAGGCCGGCGCAGATGATGACACCCGTGACGAGCAGGTCGATGAGGCAGTAGCCCATGATATCCTTTGCGTCAAGGCGAGCGATAGCCAGGGCCGGGAGCGCCCAGAAGGGTTGGATGAGGTTGGTCCATGCGTCGCCCCATGCGATGGCCATACCCGTCAAACCGGGATCCACACCCAGGTTGGCTCCGGCTGTGAACATCACCGGCGCTTGCACAGCCCAATGGCCGCCGCCACTGGGAACAAACATGTTGAGCACAGCGGCGCAAAGGAAGGTGAGCAACGGGTAGGTGACAGGATTGCTGATTCGGATGCAGGCTTCGGCCATGACGCCTCCCAGGCTGATGCCGCTGACGCCGACACCTGTAATGATGCCCATGATGCCCGCATAGAAGGGGAACTGCAAGATGATGCCGGCGGCACCCGTGGTCGCTTTCCCGAAGGCACGCACATAGTCGACGGGCGTGGAATGCAGCATGAGTCCCAGCGCGAGGAATATCATGATGACCCCGCCAAGGTCCAGACCGGCGCCGCGCAGGCCGAGATGAATTACAAGATAGGCCACGAGCATCAGCGCCACGAGCCATGAGAGCAATCTGCTCTGCTCGAGCCGCTGTGCCGGAGTTTTGGCCGAGGAAGAAACGGCGGGTGCGACAGGATCATCGTCCTTCAGGAGCATGGGGTCGATGGTGAGGATGCCTTGCTTGGGGTGCATCAAGGTGTTAGCGACAGTGATGCCGATGATCACAAACAGCACCGTCACCAGATTGTGCCAGTCAAAGATGGTCTGCGCCAGGGGCACAGGGTCGGTCAACGCACCATTGGTAGCCATGGCGAGGGACTCGCCGGGCGTGGCCATTGTCAGGGGAATGGAGCCCGAGATGCCGGCATGCCAGACGACGAAGCCGCTGTAGGCCGATGCGATAAGAAGCCTGTAATCGACATCCGAACGCTGGCGCGCTATCGCCTTGGCGAATATGACACCCACGATAAGGCCAAAGCCCCAGTTGAGGCAGCAGCATAATGCCGACACCACGGTCACGAGAGCAATGGCAGCGGGAGCGCTCTTGGGCAAGCGGGCCATGGCATCGATGGCGCGTTTGACAACCGGTGCTGCAGCCAGGGTCGACCCGCATACAAGAACCAGTGCCATCTGCATGGCAAACGCCAACAAATTCCATACGCCTCCACCCCAGTGCTCAACCACCTCGAGCGGGGTCTGGTGACACAACGGCATCGCTACAAACGCTGCCACAAAGGTGAGCAGTATGGCAAATATAAACGGTTCAGGCAACCAACGTTGCACTAATCGCACGCAGAATTTAATCATTTCTTTTCTTTTTAGATTGGAACCGCAAAAGTAACACTTATTTCCCAAATGAGCGATTAAAAAAGCGCAATTTCAAACATGTTTGACTATTTGCGAACGATAGCAGATGGTCAGAATCTCATACCGGTTCAACTATGGTTTTCCCCAAGTATCACGCCCAGTCATGTTATCACTGTAATCAGTAGTCATTAATAAGCGTCGGCTAAACATCAGCAAATAAGATGACTGGTCGATATGACCAAACATGAGGATTCGGTGTTTTAAGGCGGTAAATAAATAGATTTTTTTACTAAGTTTGCGGCAAATTTCATAATTCACATGTAAATATGCCTTTAATGTGAAGAATTCGTTACTCTTTCGTCTGGTCATCCTGGTGGCGGCCATGATGTGCGCACTCGGTGCCAGCGCCCAGGAGGCCTATGCCTGGTACTCGCCGGGGAGCAATTCGCTGACGTTCTGCTACGACAACGAGCGCAGTATCTGTGTAGGTACGACCTATGACTTGAACGATGGCGCCACCGAGCCCGGTTGGATAACTGATGGCAACAGTGCATATGTGAAGCATGTTGCCTTTCACCACTCGTTCGCCGATTTCCGCCCGACGTCGACCTACCACTGGTTCTACGAAATGCATAACCTTGAGTCCGTCAATGGGATGAACTACTTGAACACCAGCGAGGTGACGCGTATGGATGCCATGTTCCAGCGTTGCTATAAATTGAAGAGCCTGGACTTGAGCAGTTTCAACACCGAAAATGTGACGGATTTGAGTGAGATGTTCAAGGGCTGCAGTGCTCTGCAGACCATCTACGTGGGCGACGGCTGGGCGCTGAGTGAGATGGCTCTAGCCATCTCCAGAAATGTGTTCAATGACTGCACCAACCTGGTGGGAGGCATGGGCACGACCTACGACGCTAACCACGTGAATGCCGACTATGCCCACATCGACGGCGGCCCCGACAACCCCGGCTACTTCACCGAGAAGCCAGACTTCATCCTCGGTGATGTGAATGGCGACGGCCTGGTGAACATCAGCGACGTGACAGCATTGATTGATATTCTGTTGAATGATGAGACTGCGCCCGCAGCCGCCGACTTCAACCAGGACGGCAGCATCAACATCAGTGATGTCACTTCCCTTATTGACTACCTGTTGTCTGGCACCAAGAATTAACCCTTTGACCATTCAAGAAATATCCCTCATGCCCTCATCGCGGGTGTGAGGGATTTTTCTGTTGTTTCTGTTGTTCACCGTTGTTCAAGTTGTTTGAAAGATGTTGCAGTCGTGAGCGGCCACGCCAAGGCGAGGCCCTACGGTGCTGCTGTTGACCAAAAACGGTAATTGATGGTTGGGAGATTTGTCTAAACTCATTTTTATGCGTAATTTTGCGGCCACTATACAATTAAAGCCTAAAATGAAAACCGAAACGAAAATGAAAAACCTAATCACATCAGCACTCTTGTTGCTGGCACTGCTGTTGCCGGCTACCGCCACCGCCACTGCCACCGCTTACGACTTTGAAGTGGACGGCATCTATTACAAAATTATCGATGACCAGGTAACGGTCACTTGTAAAGAGATCTACGATGACGGTGCTTTCCCTTATTTCTATAGTGATTATTCCGGCAATGTGGACATTCCCCCTACAGTCACCCACGACGGAATCACCTATCCCGTCACCAGTATCAGTATCTTTGCATTTGAGAACTGCCACAGATTGACTGGGGTCACCATTCCCAATACCGTGAGCATCATCGAAAATGGCGCGTTCAGAAACTGCTATGACCTGGCAAACCTTGCAATTGGCAACTCCGTCACCCATATCGGTCATGGCGCGTTCCAAAATTGCTACAGTTTGGCCAGTGTTGTCATCCCCAATTCAGTCACGTCTATCGGCGGCAATGCTTTTAATAGTTGCACAAATCTGACCAACCTCACCGTGGGTTGCTCCGTCTCTGACATTGATAACGATGCGTTTGATGGTACTCCCTGGCTCGACAATCAGCCCGATGGGCTTGTATATGCCGGGCCGGTAGCCTATTGGTATAAGGGAACGATGCCCGACGGCACACACATCACGATTGAAGAGGGTACGCTTGGCATTGGTGGAGATGCGTTCAAGAATTGCAGTGGAATGACGGGCATCAGCATCCCCAATTCGGTCATCAACATCGGTAATATGGCCTTCAATTGCTGCAATGGACTTACCAGCATTGACATCCCCAACTCCGTCACAACCATCGGGCCCCTGGCCTTCAGTTCCTGCAATGGACTTACCAGCATTGACATCCCTAATTCCGTTACCACCATCGGTATGCAGGCGTTCTATGGATGCAGCAACTTATCGAGTGTGACCATCGGCAGCTCTGTTTCCAGTCTCAGCAGTGATGCGTTTGATGATTGTCCTAACTTGACGACCATTACCGTGGATGGCGGGAATACGACCTATGATACCCGCGACAATTGTAACGCCCTCATCGAGACCGCGAGCAACACATTGCTCTTCGGTTGTAAGAACTCCACCATCCCGGGCACAGTCACCAGCATCGGTAACTATGCGTTCAGTTCCTGCCGAGGCTTGACCAGCATCACCATTCCCAACTCTGTTACCCGTATCGGCACGAATGCTTTCGCTTGGTGCTACGACCTCACCAGCATCGACATCCCCAACTCCGTTACCAGCATTGGCGGCTATGCGTTCTACAGATGTACCGGGCTGACCGATATCACCCTGTCAAATGCGCTCACCGACCTCGGCAGCAGTGTGTTCTCAAACTGTAGCGGCCTGACCAGTGTCATTATTCCCGAAGGCATCACAACCATCGGTCGGTATATGTTCGAGAATTGCACGGGCTTGACGAGCGTCACGATCGCTAATACCGTCAAGGTCATCGACATGTCCGCATTCTACTGCTGTAAGGCACTGACGGGCCTCGTCATCCCTAACTCTGTCACCCACATCGCAGCTAACGCATTTTGGGGCTGCAGCGGCTTGACGAGCATCACCATTCCCAGTTCCGTCATCTCGATAGGAGACGGAGCATTCCAGAGCTGCGATAGCCTCAAGAGCGTCACCATTCCTAATTCTGTCACCTATCTTGGCTACCGCTCATTTGCCTCGTGCAAGGCTTTGACAGATGTGTACAGTCATATCACCGACCCGGCTGGGGTGACCTATGATGGTCAGGTATTCTATATTCCCCAAGAAGACATCGACTTTGCGGCCCGCACTCTTCATGTGCCCGAGCATACGACGCTATCCTATCAACTCAACTCATACTGGTGTCCCTTCTTCGGGCGGATTGTGGAAGACGTAATGCCTGATAACCAACCAGGCGATGTAAACGGTGATAGCATTGTGAACGTCAGTGACGTGACCGCTCTGATCAACCTGCTGCTCTCCGATGGCGAGACGCCCGCAGCCGCCGATTTCAACGGCGATGGCACGACGAATATCAGCGACGTGACGGCCCTGGTAGCCTATCTGATGAACAGCACCAGGAATTAACCCTTAGACCATTCAAAAAATTTCCCTCATGCTCAATCGCGCGGGTGTGAGGGATTTTTCTGTTGTTCACCGTGGTTCAAGTTGTTTGAAAAAAAGTGTCGGCCACGCCAAGGTGAGGCCCTACAACGCGGATGCCCAGATAAAAACTTAGCGCCTTGGCGCCTTAGCGTGAGGTCAAGTGTATGTTTGGTTACAAATGTGTCTAAATCCGTCAATAAATGTTAAAAATCGGTGGTATTAACGTTGTTTAGGATATAAGTTGTAACTTTGTAAATAGAATGAGGAGCCTGACTTGAGGGATTAACGGGTTCTGCTCTCAATTCGGCTCGAATAGTATTCCTAGAACCTAACTTATGTGACCCCTATGAAACGTTATTTCACACTTCTGTCCATTGGTCTACTGGCGCTGTGTGCGCTGGCCCAGACGCAATTCACTTCAGGTAAATTCAAGTATGAGGTGATAGAAGGCACCAACTGGGTGCAGATTATTCCCAAAAGCACTTCGGAGAGCGGCGCTGGCTACAGCAACCTCGTATCGGCCGATTTCAAGACCCAGGTGACTTATGACGGCGTGACCTATGATGTGGTGGGCATCGGCGCCAACGCATTCTACAGGTGCAAACTCAACGAGCAAGCCATCCTGCAGTTGCCCGAGGGCTACTTGTTTATCGATGCGGGCGCATTCTCCTATACCGAGTTGGGCTCGTTGAAGTTGCCCACGACCATGGAGTTGATTCACCCGAGGGCCTTTGACAACAACAAACTGGCGGGCGTGACCGTGCTGGCAGGCAACCCCTATTTCGCCCACTTGGCTTCGACCCAGGGCACCGTGACCTACACCATGCTCACCAACAAGGAGAAGACCAAAATCATCTTCGCTCCCGGAGCCAAGCCCACGCAGTTTAGCAGCGGCGGCACCACCTACCTCACCTCCATCACCATCCCCGACCAGATTACCGAGATTGGCGACTATGCCTTCTACGGCAACCCCACGCTCAAGACAGTGAATTTCCATGCCGGCATCACGCGCATCGGTGATGGCGCGTTCTACGAGACGCTGCTCACCCGTGTGAACATCACCAACCCCGACTGTGAGATCGGCAACAGCTGCTTCAGCAACAGCCAGGTGGGCAGCATCTCCTTGCCCCAGGGCATGAAAAAGCTGGGCAACTTCGTGTTCTTCTACTGCGTCAACCTCACCAGCCTCACCCTGCCCGAGGGCATGGAGGAAATCGGCAAGATGTGCTTCAGCAGCTGTAACCTCACCAGCGTTAACCTGCCCAGCACGCTGGTTAAGCTCGACACCTGCGCGCTCCAGGACAACCCGTACACCAGCATCAACCTCAAGAACGTCAAGTTTGTGGGCCGCCAGGCCTTCAGCCAGTGCCTCAACCTCACGTCGGTCACCGGCAACGGCATGCTCGAGGAGATTGACGGTGCGGCCTTCACTCGCGCCCCCTTGACCACGGCCTATCTGCCCGAAGGCTTGAAAACCATCGTCATGAATGCCTACTTCCGCTGCACCAACCTCAACTCGTTTACCGTTCCCACGACGGTGACCACCATCACCGGCAACCCCTGCGTGGGTGCGACGTCGTTGAGAGCGTTTAACGTGGCCCCGGGCAGCGAATACTTCGCAGTCTATGACGGTTGCCTCTACGCCACCGGTGGCTCTACAGTCAAGTCAGAGCCGAATCGTGCCGAGGGTGATGAGCCCGCCGGACTGACCGCCCTCGTGGGCGTGCCCACCGGCTGGCAGCAAAGCCTCCTCAGTGTGCCCGAGGGTGTGACCGTCATTGCCGATCAGGCCGCGCGTGAGGCCACCTCCATCACCGAGGTGGAATTGCCCTCGACGCTTGCCGAGGTTCGTCCCAGCGCCTTCAGCAGCATCACGGGCATTACCCGGGTTACCTGCCTTGCCACCACGCCGCCTGTGTGCAGCGGCGAGAACGGCAACTACTTCACCAGTGAGGTTTACCAGAACGCCACCCTGTATGTGCCCATGAATAGCGTGGAACTCTACCAGAATGCATATATATGGAGCAACTTCCAGCACATCGAGGGCATTGACACCGGCGATGTTCCCATCCTGTATGGCGATGTCAACAATGACGGCGTGGTGAACATCACCGATGCCACCGTACTGATCAATCTCCTGCTGATTGACGGCCCCCTGCCCTCAAACGCCGACATGACCCAGGACGGCATCGTCAACATCAGCGACGCCGTCTCCCTGATCAACTACGTCCTGAATAACGAATAGAATTCCCCTCTCCACTTTCATAGCCTAGATCGGTCCCTCATGCCCTCTTGCCAGCATGAGGGATTTTTTCTCGCCGGGCCACGCCTCGACAAAATAAACTACGAATTACACTTTTTTGAAACTACGAATTACACGAATTGGCATCAGCTCGCTAGTGCTCGCAGTTTAAAGTTTAGAGTTTAGAGTTTAAAGGGGCATCCGCTCTCCATTAACAAACAACTGGAACAACACTAAAACAACTAAGACAACGCTATTATTTATTTTTCTGTTGTTCATGTTGTCCGACCGTTGTTCCGGTTGTTTGAAAAGAATCCTTCGCGTCTTTGCGCCTTAGCGTGGGGGCTGTCGAGCGGAGTAGGGCCACGCCAAGGCGAGGCCGCACAGTGCGGATGGCAATTCGTTTAATTTGATGAAAATAAGTAAGCGGATGGCAATTCGTTTAATTCGCGTAATTCGTAGTTTAAAATAATTGTCTTGTCCTGAAATAGGTTGACAAAAATGTCAACATAATTTAGGACTAAAATGAAGTACGATGAACGAAGGACAGATCACGAGAAATTACTAATTTT
>CACYSG010000078.1 GCA_902776955.1 uncultured Bacteroidales bacterium
GCGGGAACAGACGACCGTGTTGAAGATGTCAAGCGACCAGCAATTGCTCGTCGAAATCGCAAAATCCTGATTTGGCGTGTCCCGTTGCGGAAAACAGGAATAAACATAATTATTAGAGATATGGCAAAGATAGCATTAGGAACCTGGGCCTGGGGCGCAGGAGCTTTTGGAGGAGACGCGGTATTCGGCAGCAAGACCGATGTGAACAACCTGAAGCCCGTATTTGATGCGGCGATGCAGGCAGGGCTGAACCTGTGGGACACGGCCACCGTTTACGGCATGGGCGAGTCCGAGAAGATTTTAGGCACCTTTGTCACTGGCGTGCCACGCGAGGCCATTGAGGTATCGACCAAGTTCACCCCGCAGCTTGCCGAGATTTATGACAACAGCGTCGAGAAGATGGCTATGGCCTCGATCGAGCGCATGGGCTGCGACTATATCGACATCTACTGGATCCACAACCCGATGGACGTGGAGCGCTGGACTCCCGGCCTGATTCCCCTGCTGCAGAGCGGCAAGGTTAAACGCGTGGGCGTGTCGAACCATAACATTGCCGAGATTAAGCGTGCCAACGAGATCCTGGGTGAGGCCGGCTTCAAGGTGAGCGCCGTGCAGAACCACTTCTCGCTGCTCTACCGCTCGTCGGAAAAAGGCGGTGTGCTGGACTACTGCCGCGAGAACGGCATTGAGTTCTGGGCCTACATGGTGCTGGAGCAGGGTGCGCTCAGCGGTAAGTACAACAAGGAGAACCCGCTGCCCGAGGAGAGCGACCGCGGCAAGAAGTACAACCCCGTGCTGGAGCAGCTCGCAGCCCTCACCGACGAGATGAC
This sequence comes from uncultured Bacteroidales bacterium, assembly GCA_902776955.1. Taxonomy (GTDB): domain Bacteria; phylum Bacteroidota; class Bacteroidia; order Bacteroidales; family Muribaculaceae; genus Sodaliphilus. The sequence goes on from CACYSG010000078.1 coordinate 831, forward strand.
CGCCATCGGCAAGAAGTATGACGCTTCCTGCTCCCAGGTGGGTATCGCTTGGGCCATTGCCAAGGGCACCATGCCGCTCATCGGTGCCACCAAGGAGCGCCACGTCATCGAGGCCGCCGAGGCCGCCAAGGTGGTGCTGACTGCCGAGGAAGTTGCCCGACTCGAAGCGCTTGCCGATGCCACCGGCATTGACGCCCGTGGCGGATGGGAACACCCGATGGATTAAAAAGATGCGAACACTATTGACGATCATATTAACTACTTTGCTTGCGGTTATGTCACAGGCTCAGGGCGTGATGGATGTGCACAGCCACATCATCACCCCTGGGTTTGTGTATGCGCTCGAGAGCGAGGGTAGGGTGATGGACGAGGGTTTCCCCTTGCCCAAGTGGAATGCCGAGGCACAGCTGCAATGGATGGACGAGGCGGGAATTCAGACTTCGGTCTTGACGCTGGCGGCACCGCAGCCCACGTCGGCCCAGGTTGTCAGAGCGACCAACGAGGCTGCCGCACAGCTCTGCCACAAGCATCCCGACAGGTTCCGCTTCTGCGCCGCCCTGCCGTTGCCCGATGTCGACGCCGCCATCCGCGAGGTAGTCTATGCCCTCGACACGTTGAAGGCCGACGGCATCAAACTGGCCACGAACGCCCTTGGGCAATACCTGGGAGCGCCCGAACTTGACACGCTGTTCAGCGTGCTGGACGAGCGTGAGGCCGTTGTCATCCTGCATCCCCATCGGCCCGAGCCGGTGAACCGTGAGGTGATGCGTCAAACGCCCCTCGCCATGCAGGAATACCTGTCGGAAACCACCCGCGCCGTGACCAATATGATCAGCCGCAATGTGCTGGCCCGCTATCCCCATGTGAAGGTGGTGGTGCCTCATTGCGGAGCCTATCTGCCGCTGGCCGTGCCGCGCATGAAGTCGCTGACGCCCGTCATGCAGGCCAACGAACTCGTGGGCGACATCGACTGGGAGGCTAACCTCTCGGCCCTGTATTACGACCTGGCCGGAGCCCATTCGCCCGAGGTCATCCGCATGATGCTCACGATCACCACGCCCGACCATCTGCTGTATGGCTCGGACTATCCCTACGTTGCCCCGCAGGTGCTCACTCAGAGCCTCGCGAGGATGAAACAGTACCTCACCGACGAGCCCGATCTGGCGCCTTATCGCGATATGATTCTCCATAAGAATGCCGAGTGGCTGTTGGGACTGTCGGCTGCCAAGACGGCTGTAGGAAATCTCGATGGGACGATGCTTGTCCGCCTTGCCGAAATCGAGGTCTATCCCGAATACCTGACCGAGTATCTGGTTGCAGCCGCCGAGATTCAGCAGGAAAGCCTGAAGACCGAGCCGGGCGTGGTGTGCCTCTTCCCCACGCAGATGAAGGAGGACTCGACTCAGATACGCATCCTCGAGATCTACGCCTCGCAGGAGGCCTACCAGCATCACATCCAGACGGCCCATTTCCAGAAATACAAGCAGGGAACGCTGCACATGGTCAAGTCGCTCAAGCTGCAAGACCTCTCACCGCTCAACAGCGAAACAATGAACATCATTTTTAAAAGGAAGAACTGATATGGAATACGTAAAACTCGGTAATTCAGACCTCAACGTGTCGCGCATCTGCCTGGGATGCATGGGATTTGGCGACGCCAGCATCGGGCAGCACTCGTGGACGATAGACGAGGCACACACACGCGAAATCATCCGCCGCTCGCTTGACCTGGGCGTGAACTTCTTTGACACGGCCATCGCCTATCAGCTGGGCACGTCCGAGCAGTTCGTCGGCAGGGCATTGAGGGACATGGCTCGCCGCGAGGACGTCGTGGTGGCCACGAAGTTCCTGCCCCGCACCGAGGAGGAAATCCAGCAGGGCATTGACGGCCGTCAGCATGTGCTGAATAACATCGACAGCAGCCTCGAGCACCTGGGCATGGACCATGTGGACCTCTATATCTATCACATCTGGGACTACAAAACGCCCGCCGAGGAAATCATGGAGGGCATGAACGAGGCCGTGAGCACCGGCAAGGCCCGCTACATCGGCATCGCCAATGCCTATGCCTATCAGGTGGCGAAGATGAACGCGATGGCCGAGAAAAACGGCTGGGCGAAGTTCATTTCGGTGCAGAACCATTACAACCTCATCATGCGCGAGGAGGAACGCGAGATGTTCCCCTATTGCCGTGAGGAGAATATCGCGATGACCCCCTACAGCGCGCTGGCCTCGGGAAAACTGGCCAAGCGCCCAGGTGAGACGTCAAAGCGGCAGCAGGAGGACTCGTTCATGCACTTCAAGTACGACGCCACGGCCGAGCAGGACAACCGCATCGTCGAGCGCGTCGTGGAACTCGCCGACCGCTACGGCGTGGAGATGACGCAGATATCCCTTGCCTGGCTGCTGACCAAGGTGGAGTCTCCCATCGTGGGAGCCACCAAGTTGCATCACATCGAGGGAGCCGCCAGGGCGCTCGATGTCAGGCTCACAGCCGATGACATCCGTTATCTGGAAGAGCCCTACGTGCCGCACAACCTGTCGGGCGTGATGGCCGTCAACAAGCCCGCCATGAGCGAGGAGCCGGTGTGGGTGCAGGCTGCGAAAAACAAATAATTCAAGTTTTCTAAAGTAGCTGCGCCACTTTAGAAAACTTGAAGTTTAGAGTTTAGAGTTTAGAGGTAGAGAATCAATATGAAAAAGACGATAACATTATTAATTGCTGTATTGACGATGATGACAATGCAAGGACAAAGTTTGACAGAGCGTCAAAAAGGGTTGGCCGCATGTGCCTGCCTGATGGCGCAGGGTGATTTGGAACGCTTGGAGCCGTCCGTGCGCACGGCCCTTGATAACGGCGTGACCATTAACGAGTTGAAAGAGGCTTTCTCGCAGCTTTATGCCTACACGGGATTCCCCCGTTCGCTCAATGCGTTGGGCGTGCTCAGCAAGGTGCTGGAGAACAAACAGGAGAACTGGCAGGAAGGCAAGCCCTGGACGCGCCCGGCAGAATGGGACAACGCCAAGGCAGCCTATGAACTGGGCAAGAAGAACCAGACGCAACTCTCGGGCCGTCCCTTTGACTACAACTTCTGCCCGCAGGACGACTACTACCTGAAGTCGCACCTCTTTGGCGACATCTTCGCCGGCGACCAGCTCAATGCCGCCGACCGTGAAATCGTCACTGTGGCTGCCTTGAGTGGCCTCAACGGCGTGGCGCCGCAGTTGGCAGCCCACAAGCAGGGTGCCGTGAACATGGGCAACAGTCAGGAACTTGTGGATGAACTCTGCACATGGCTCGACCACGAGGGTTACACCCTGCGCAGCGGTTTCCCCAAGGGTGTGGCCAACACCGGCTACGCACAGTACTTCATCGGCGACAGCTACCTGTCTCCCATTCAGCCCGCCAACCTCGGCGAGGGCGAGGCGACCGTGCTGCCCACCGTGAATGTCACCTTTGAGCCTGGCTGCCGCAACAACTGGCACATCCATCACGGTGCCCGCCAGGTGCTGATCTGCGTGTCCGGCAAGGGTTGGTACCAGGAGTGGGGCAAAGCTCCCATCGCGCTCACCTCGGGCATGATTATCGACATCCCCGAGGGCGTCAAGCACTGGCATGGTGCCCAGAAGGACTCATGGTTCCAGCACCTGACCACCCACGTCAAGACCGGCGGTGAAGAATCCAACGAATGGCTGGAACCCGTCACCGACGAAATCTATAACGCATTATAACTATCAACTATCAATTAGGCAGAGTCAAGTTAGCTTGAACCCTGCCTAATTGTTTTTTTGATGTTTTTTCTGGCTTTTTGACATCCCATTTGCTTTCATTAACTCAATCATTTACAAATTCTTCGGGTTCTTGATTTTTTATTCATAAAAAAGATAGCAGAGGGTTGTCTGTTTTAAGAAATGATGTATCTTTGTGCACCATATATGCCAGAGGTCTGCATATATGTGTTTTACATTTAATCAACAGTATCATTATGAAGAAAAGTTTGAAACTTACTCTGAGAACCCTCTCGTTGGGTTTGATGGCGCTCGTGTCCACATCGATGTGGGCCAGCGTCGGTGATGTCTTGCTCGAAGAGACCTTCGACACGCAAGAAGCCTTTGACTCCTGGACCATTGTGGACCAGAACGGTGGCCGCACTTGGGAGTTCCTCAACGGCATGGCCGCTTACATGCTCGACTACCAGACCGGCCTTCCTGGCGATGATTACTACATCTCGCCTGAATTTGAGTTGGATGCCGACAATGTGTATGAACTGACGTTCTACATGGGCGTGCTGTCCAAGACCGAGAACCTGCGTGTGCTGCTCGGCACCAGCACCGACCCCGCATCGTTCACCCAAGTGCTCGCCGACTATCCCGGCGTGGTACGCGACGACTCGGGCAACAAGACCGTTAAGGTGTATGCCCCCGTCAGCGGCACCTACCGCATCGCCTTCTATGCCTACAGCGAGCCCAACCAGCACCGCGTCGAGATTGACAACGTGAAGCTCGTCGAGAAATCCTTGAAGGGTGTTCCCGGTGAGGTGACCAACGTCGTGCTGACGCCTGCCGACCTCGGAGCCAATGAGGCCACCCTGGCCTTCACCGCTCCTGTGGTGACCGCTGCCGGCGAGACCCTGAACGAAATCACCGCCATTGATGTTTATGTCAATGGTGTGCTCGAGAAGACCTTTGACAATCCCGCTCCCGGTGAGGCCATGAGCTGGCTGGATACCGAGGTCGTGAACGGCTTCAACACCTATCGCATCGTGGCCCGCAACAGCGACGGCGAGGGCAGTGCTGTCGAGGTGAAGGCTTTTGTGGGCATGGATATGCCCGTGGCTCCCACCAATGCGGTGGCCCGTCTGAATAACGACATGAGCATCACCGTGACCTGGGAGGCTCCCACACAGTCGGTCAATGGCGGCTATGTTGACTACAGCGCAATCACCTATCGCGTGGAGCGCAACAGCGAGTCGAGTGGCGTGGTTGCCGAGGGCACCAGCGAGACTTCCTATATCGACAATATCCCCGTCACCGAGGGCCAAGTGAGCGCCAACTACACCATCACGCCGCTCTATAACGGCAATGAGGGTGAATCGGTGACTTCAAACAGCGTCGTTACCGGCAAGCCCCTTGACCTGCCCTACAAGGCTTCGTTTGCTTGGGGTGAACAGGAGAACTGGACCCAGGACGGCGAGGTGCACGACTTTGACTTCTATGCCACGGGCGACATCTATGACGACTGGACGGGCGAGCCGTTGATCGAGGCTCCCGACTATGACGGCGGTTTCCTCGTTGCCGAGAGCCAGTATGCCGACTATGACACCCACAGCCGCCTCGTTTCGCCCATGCTGAACCTCAACAGCGTGAGTGTGCCCACCATGAAGTTCATGTTCCACTATGGCCGCAGCGCATGGTACGATCCCGAGTGGGACGGCGAAATCGACGATAACATCCAGGTACAAATCTCCTATGACGGCGGCGAGTGGCAGGATGTCGAGAACGCCCAGTTCTTCCTCAACGAGATGACCGACCAGTGGGTGGAGTGCGAAGTGATTCTGCCCAAGAACGTGGATGCCAATTTCGCCAACATCGGTCTGCTGGCAACTGCCTTGAGCGACCAGATGGGCGCCCGTCGTGACCTGTATGTGGACAACATCCGCATCGGTGAGGCCAGCGTCGAGAACGACCTCGCCGTTACCGCCTTCACCATCGACCCGAAGCGTGTCAACGAGGGCGAGAACTTCGAGATGAAGTATGACATCATGAACCGCGGTTCACAGGAGGCTCAGAACTACACCGTGAACATCTACCGCGACGGCGAACTCTATCAGAGCATCACCGAGCAGTCCCTTGCCGCCGGCTTCTCAACGACCGGCCTCGCTACCTATACCGCTACTGCTGCCGATGCCGAGATGGAGTCCATCAACTGGCAGGTCGAGGTGGTTTGGGCCGACGACATGATGCCCGAGAACAACAAGAGCGCTATCATCGCTACCTCGGTTCGTCCCAACGTATTGCCCGCTCCCGAGTATCTCTCGGCAACGGCCAGCGAGGGCAATGTGACCCTGATGTGGGAGGCTTGCCAGTCGGTAGAGCCTGCACAGGGCGAGATGGAATATGTGAACGACGACTTCGAGTCATATCTTCCCTTTGCCATCGACGGCGTGGGTGACTGGACCCTCTATGACGGTGACCAGGCCACAACGCTGGTGACCCCGCGCATCCCCGTTACCTACGAGAACCAGGGCGCACCCATGGCCTTCCAGGTGTTCAACACGACCATGACCCGTACATGGGTGGATGATAATATGGACAATGCGTTCATGCCTCATAGCGGCGACCAGTACATGGCAGCTCCCAGTGTGGACTACCCCTACGAGAACGACGACTGGTTGATTACCCCGCGTCTCGACGGCCGCGCACAGACCATCAAGTTCTGGGCCAAGGCTGCCACCTTTGACAGCGAGTGGATCAACGTCTATACCTCGACTACCGACAGCCACCACGACAGCTTCGTGAAGCTGAACGACGAGGAGCGTATCTATGTTAATGACGGCTGGCGTGAGTACTCGTTTGACGTGCCCGAGGGTACCTATTACTTCGCCGTGCGTTGCATCCGCCGCAGCGTGATGCTCATGGTGGACGACTTCACCTTCGCTCCCGCCACCACGACCGAGGCTCCCCGCACCCTGACGGGCTACAACGTCTATTGCAACGGCGAGATGATCGCCTTCGTTCCCGCTCCCGAGACGACCTTCACGACCGCTATGGGCGGCAATGGCGCTATCTACACCGTCACCGCCGTCTATGCCGAGGGTGAGAGCAACCCGAGCAACGAGGCCAGCATCAGCGTCACCGCCATCGAGGAGGTGATGACCAGTCTGCCCGTCGATGCCCGCATCTATGACCTCCAGGGCCGCCAGCTCATGCAGCTGCAGCCTGGCGTGAATATCATCCGTTACAGCGATGGTACCGCCCGCAAGGTCTTTGTGAAGTAACCCTCCACGACACTTAAAAGTAAACGAGCCTGGCCTTAATGCTGGGCTTGTTTATTATTTTACATCCGGGTGAGTTAGACGAAAGTAAAGTGTAGATGCTCAATGTTTCTAGTCTGTAGAGACGCAAAATTTTGCGTCTCTACAGAGAGTGGGTTGAGGAGGAACGGTTTGCCGCAGGATATGAGCGGATTCACTTGTAGATGGCGTCTCGTAGTTCGGCAAATCCTATCTGCGTTTTCCACACGTTATCTTCCTTGTAAAGGCGGAATTTTTTTTTCTTGATCGAGCCATCACTCAGCGTGATGTCACAGGTCACTTCGGTGTAGCCGTCACGAATCTTTACTTTCTTGGCCGTTACCTTGAATTTCTTTTCGATGAGCTGCTTGAAAAATTGGTTCTTTTGATAATCGCTCAGTTTGTCCCCTTCTTTGAATTTCACAGCTTCCTTGAGGAACTTTTTGTCACTTTTGTTCGGCAGCTCGTTAAAGAGCGCTTCAACGGCTTGCTTGGCATTGCGGTGGTACTTGTCGAGGTCAAACACTGGGCTGTCGCAAGCACTGAGTCCAATGATGCACAAGAGCGAAATGATTGAAATGCGGATGAAATGTTTCATAATTCTATCAGTTTTTAAAGGTTCATTTATTTTTTATTCTTGGTGAGCGACAATTAGTGTTACAATTGTGAATTTCGCATTAGCCCGCAGGTTTTTGGGCCAACAGATATCATTGCATTCAATTAAGCACACAAAAATACAAAATTTTCAAGATTTTCCCCCAAAACCGTTGTCATTATTACGTATTCATGTCACCCGTTGGCGGAATCAAAGCAAGATCGTTTTTAACGCTGCCAATTCTCACCCGAAAGGTGCCCTTTGGGGAGGAAGCGGCGACAAGATGCCATGCATGCGAGTGGCACCCGGAGGGTGGCCTCTGAGTAACCGGTGGTACCTGCCTGCGGAACGAGCGAAGCGAGTGCAGCAGCAGGCACCACCGGTGAGCTAGCTAGGAAATAAGTCTCATTAACTCATGAAGGTACAAAACTACACAAGACTTTTCAGGCAAAAGGGGGTCGCCTCCAGCGACGTTTACATGTACTACAGTACCCGTGGTGATGCTGACTCTCTCGCTACGCTCGTTCGCCAGCATTACCACGGGTTACTCAAATGGCCGCCCTTCGGGCGTCTACCTCGCCCATGGCCGTCCTTCGGGCGTTTTGCCTATATTTTGAGCATTATCGCGGAATCTCAACTTGTTCAAGTAATTCCGCCAACGGGTTCATGTCCTTTTTTCCAAGAATAATGAATTCCTAATCAATCGTTGATTTAACCAGTGACGAGGTGATTATGCTTCACATGAATGGCGATTGACTCTGTCTTTTAAACAACGGACACATTTTCATGTACCAGAAGAGCCTTCCCTCTGGTCCATTGGTTGGGGGAAAATGAAGAAAGTGGCGGTTTGGTGAACCGCCTATGTCGTTTTTTTGATTACTTTTGGAGCACGTAATTAATTTAATAATCACATGAAGAGGATATTGACATGGATGCTGGCACTTGCTGTGGTGGCTGGTGCTGGCGCTAAAACTAAAGCGGTGAAAACGCAGCCGCAGCTGAAATTCGACCCGACAATCGGCGAGACGAGGACCTTGACGATGCCCGATGGCCAAGAGGTGAACTATACGGCCTATGAGGGCATGTTCTTCGTGACCAACGTGGAAGACTCCGCCTATCAGACCATCAACGTGTATGTGCCCGACGGGGCGACGCAGCAGACGCCGATTTTGCTGCGCACCTATGTGGGCGGCTATATGGCGGCGCCCGCCCAGCAGCCCAAGGCCGGCGATGCCACAGGCAGGGCATTAAAGGAGGGCTATGTGGTCGCCATCCCCGGCAGCCGCGGCCGCAACTCGACAGTGACCGCCACTAAGACCGACAAGAAGGCTGGCATCAAGAAGGGACAGACCATCTACACAGGCCGTGCTCCTGCCGCTATCCTGGACCTGAAGGCCGCTATCCGCTACCTGCGCCAGTTTGACGACGTGATGCTTGGCGATGCCGAGAGAATCATCACCGACGGCACCAGTGCGGGAGGAGCGATGTCGAGTCTGATGGGCGCCACGGGCAACAATCCCGCATATGAGCCGCTGCTGCGCGCCATGGGTGCCGCCCAGCAGCGTGATGATGTGTTCGCGTCGGTGTGCTATTGCCCGATTATCGACCTGGACCATGCCGACATGGCCTATGAGTGGCTCTATAACGGCACCGACAGCCGCCAGCAAGGCGATGCCGCCGTGCTCGCCGTGAGCAACGAACTCAAGGCGCAGTTCCCTGCCTATCTCGCAAGCCTGAACCTGCACACGCCCGACGGCACAGCGCTCACTGCCGACAATTACCTGGATTACATCAAGCGCGAACTCATCCGCGCGGCGCAAATCGCCAAGAATGCCGGTGCCGACATCCCCGACAGTCTCGGCTTTAAGTTCGACAAGGAGGAGATGGGCGGAATGCCACCCATCAACGGCGGCGTGCGTCAGGGTGGGGGACAGATGCCACCGATGATGCAACGTGGTGGCCGTGGCGGTGGCAAACCTGGCGATTACATCATCGACCTGGATATGCCGACCTATCTCAACTATGTCGTTTCCACCCAGCCGCTGAAGACCGCTCCTGCCTTTGACACGCAGGGCGTGGCCGGCGGCCGTGCCTCGGGAGAGAACGAGGAGTTTGGTGGCAAGAGCGGTAGCAGCGTCAACTTCACTGATTATAGTGCCGCCAAGACCGGCTCAACGGTGACCGATGAAATCCGCGAAAACGTGCGTCTGCTGAACCCGATGAACTTCATCGGCGACGGCGTGACCGACGTGGCTCCCCACTGGTACATCCGTCACGGAGCGCGAGACCGCGACACCGCATTCCCCGTGCCCATCAACCTCGCCCTCAAACTCCAGAATGCGGGAAAGGACGTGAACTTCCTGCTGGCCTGGAACCGTCCCCATAGCGGCGACTACGCCCTCGACGAACTCTTTGAGTGGATTAGCGGCATCGTGAACGACCGCTGACCCCGAGGGGTGCAACACGAATGTCTATTTTTCAACGAATGAATTAACTTTAACGTGAGTTCGACTAAAATATACTTTAGAAGTCAATGAATTAGCCATCTGAGACCTGTAGAGACGCAAAATTTTGGATAATTCATATAATATTCTTTACATTATTCCGTTTATTAGGTAGAATGACTATTTTTTGCGAATGGTCATTTATCGGAATTTATTTCTGCGTATGTTATTTTTTATCTAGGATAAAGAGCATTATATTACCTAATTATTATTCGTTTTAATACAGCAATTAAAGTCCAGAACTATGAATAGAATCATCCATTTCCTGTTGGCCTTATCGTTATTTGGGTTACTATCGAGTTGCTCTGATTCGGGTAATACCATCGTTGACGATCCCGAAATCAGCCAGACGACTATCGATATCAGCAATCCGTCCGCTTGGACGTTGGCTTCAACTCCGGCTGACCCTTTATTGTTTCCCGAGGCGTCCTTGAGTAACAATCTGGACTATGGCAAGAACCGCGCGTTGTTGGCGTGGTATACTATCGACCGGGTATTCACTCGGCACAATTCACACGATGCCCCCGGCTACATCAAGAATGACCTGGATGGCTTGAGCTATCCTTATGCTCGCGAAGTGGCAGTCCATGAGGTCTTCCCGGACCGCGAGTTGAAAAATGGCGAATCGTCGGTGATCGAGACGCTCAATCTGTCGTTCTACCCGCGCGAGCGTGGCCCATACAACCTTGATATCAATGTCGATGAGGCAGGCTACTTGCGCTATCCTGAGCGCCGTTGGGGCGGTATCATGCGCTCGATGGATATCGACAAGACCAACTTTGAGCAGGCCGGCATCAAGTATATTCAGTTCTGGCTGCTTGACCCGTTCATGGACCCCGAATTGGGCAACGAGGATGGTGGCTATCTGTACTTCAACCTGGGTGAGGTGAGTGAGGATGTCCTCAAGGATGGTCTCAAGAGTCATGAGAACGGCTATCCGCTCAATGGTGCTAACGCTGCCGATGCAATCCAAACAGTTTGGGGAAAAGTCCACGCTAACGATGAACTGCTGAATTATTACACCGACGCCATGCGCCACCTGCAGGATGTTGGTCTCGATGGTCTCATCAATCAGGAAGAGTTCACCTATCCCACTTATGCCAATTACCTGAATGCGTTGCGCAATGTCTTGTCGGCCTACACCTATGAAGCCATGCTGAACGACCCGTTCTCTCCCTTCAATGACCCGGCAGGAGACAATTACGCCTACTGTCTCCATACTTATTACGATAAACAGCACGTCCCGATTATCGGCCGTTACAAGCACTACAACAACTGTGACGGAAACTCGCTCCTTCAGGGCCATACCACCGATGCACAGTACCAGCAGGGGCGTTCAACTCCTGATATCGAGGATATCAACTATGATCACACCCTCAACGAGGCTGAGCGTTTCTTCCAGTACCGCATCGCTATTCATCCCGACTCCATGCAGGTGGGTAGGAACTACATTACCGCTAAGCAGGAGGCCCATGTGCATACGCGCAACGGCGAGACTCAGGTGGCAACATGGTACCAGTTCACCATCCCACTGAATCAGTATCAGAAGACAGTCGGTTCTATCCAGAACTTCTCCAACATCCGTTTCATGCGTATCTTCATGACGGGATTCAAGGGCACAACCCACTTGCGGTTCGCAACGCTGGAACTGACTCCCTGAAGTGTTGAAACTCAATGTTTCTAGTCTGTAGAGACGCAAAAACTAATGGTAAACAGTCATTAGTGTCTGGGAAAAAAATCCGATATATGTTGTAACCCCTTGAGCAAAGATAAAATGAGGAGTTTTTTGACTTAAGGGGCTTACCGTAACGGGCAAGCAGGTCGACGGCCTGCTTGTTCCATATTTTACTGGGCGACTTAGCGTGAGGAATTTTTTGGAGGGCGTTCGCTGAAAAGTAGCATTATCGGCGGGGATTTCTTAAATATTCTGAATTATGGCAATATAGGCTTTGTCTTTTGAGAAATCGCACTAAATTTGCGGCGCATGAAGCGAGGACTAACACATAACGGCATCACACGCAGGCAGCGACTGTTTGCCTGGATTCTCCTGTTGGTCTATGTGCCGATGCTGTTGCTCGCGTCGCTTCATGTACACACCATCAACGACTTCTCCAGGGTTGTAGATTGCGATGAGTGCCATACTGCGGTCCACCATACGGGTCACATCACCGCCGCCAGCCACCACATTGACGAGTGCCTGTCTTGTCGGTTCCTCAGCACACAGATAGATGTCCCCCGCACGGTAACCGCCCTTGTGGTGAAGCAAGTAACAGCTCATCTGGAGTATTTCTTGGCCAGCGAGCCTGTTATCAGGGCCGTGGCCCATCCGTCGTTGCGTGCTCCCCCGTTCATTCTGTGACTCATCACTCCATGCCAGATAGTCTGTGACAGATTATCCGGCTATAGCTACTTCCATTTTAATCATTAAAAGAATCACAGAATGAAATCATACTTTTCGATTCTTCTGCTGCTGGCGTGCGTGGGCACGATGGCAGCCCAAGAAACGGTCGTGCTCGACTCGACCGACGTGTTCTTTCGCCACATAGAACTCAAACAAGTGGTCGTCACCGGCCCGACCGGTGCGGTAAAGATGCAGGACATGTCGATGCCTGCAGGAGTTGTTGACCGTAACAGCCTGCGCATGACCCCGGCCACCAACATTGTCGATGCGGTGGCCAAATTGCCCGGTGTGTCGCAGGTGAGCACCGGCAGCGGCATTTCCAAGCCCGTCATCCGCGGACTGGGATACAACCGAGTGGTCGTCGTTGCCGACGGCGTGCGCCAGGAAGGGCAACAGTGGGGCGACGAGCACGGTGTGGAGATTGACGGCAACGCCGTGAGCTCGGTCGAGGTGCTCAAGGGTCCCGCGAGCCTTCTCTACGGCTCGGACGCCCTGGCAGGAGTCCTCAAACTTAACACCGACCCCGTGGTGCCGTTGGGCAAGATGCGCCTGAATGTCAACTCCGAGTACCATACCAACAGCGGCCTGGTGAACTACTCGTTCAACTTTGGCGGCAACAAGCAAGGCTTGTCATGGAACATCCGCTACGGCGACAAGTTCGCCCATGCCTACAAGACCCCCATTGACGGCTATGTGCCCAACACGCAGTTCCGCGAGCGTGCCCTGTCGGGCATGCTGGGCGTCAACAAGGCCTGGGGACACACGCGCCTGACGGGCTCCTATTTCCACCTCACCCCCAGCATCGCCGAGGGCGAGCGTGACCCGCTGACGGGCGAACTGGAGCAGCCCTATACCGACACCAAGACCTATCACCACGGTCTGCCATACCAGCAGGTGTATCACTACAAGGCCGTGCTCGACAACGCGTTCTATCTGGGGGAGGGGAGACTTAATGCCGTGCTGGCTTACCAGCAGAACCGCCGCCAGGAGTTTGAGTCCCCCGATGAGTACGGGCTTTACCTCAAGCTGCACACGGTCAACTACAACGTCCACTACGTGACACGGCGCCTGGGCGAGGACTGGCGCATTACCAGCGGCGTGAGCGGCATGTGGCAGAGTTCGCACAACGAGGGCAACGAGTTCCTGATTCCCAACTATAACTTGTTTGACTTTGGTGCCTTCGTCACGACGACCGCCAACGTCGGCAAATGGGCCTTGAATGGAGGTGTGCGTTTTGACAACCGCCATCTCGACAGCCGCAGACTGACGGAATTTGGCGACGTGCGCTTCCAGGCTTTCAAGCGCAACTTCAGCGGCTTCACCGCCAGCGTGGGAGCCGTGTGGCACGCCACCGATCACCTTGACCTGAGAGCCAATGCGGCCCGCGGCTTCCGCGCTCCCAACATCAGCGAGTTGGCCAGCAACGGCGTGCACGAGGGTTCGCTGCGCTACGAGGTGGGCAACAGCGACCTCAAGCCCGAGTTCAGCCTGCAGTTCGACCTCGGTGCCGAATTGACCACGCCATGGCTCGATGCGCAGCTGTCACTGTTCAGCAACCGCATCGACAACTACATCTTCATCCACCGTTCGGGCGAGGTCATTTACGACCAGTTCATGACCTATCGCTACGACAGCGGTGACGCCCAGCTGCTGGGCGGTGAACTGGCGCTGGATATCCATCCCTGGCACTTCCTGCACTTGGGTACCAGCTTTGCCCTGGTCAATGCCGTGCAGCTGCACCAGCCCGAAGAATCCCGGTATCTGCCGTTCACTCCCGCACCGCGTTGGCAGAGCGACGTCAAGTGGGAAATCCTGCACGACGGACGTGTGCTGAACAACGCCTTCATCTCGCTGGGCGTGGACTACAACTTCAAGCAGGACCACTACTACCGCGCTGACGACACCGAGACCGCCACGCCTGCCTACTGCCTGCTCAATGCCGCCATCGGCACCGACATCATGGTCAAGGGCCGTCGTGTGGCCTGCCTGAGCATCATGGGGACCAACCTCACCAACAAGGCTTACCAGAGCCACCTGAGCCGCCTCAAGTATGCCGACGTCAATCCCGTCACGGGCCGCCAAGGCGTCCTGAACATGGGCCGCAACATCATTTTCAAACTCACCATCCCTCTCGAGTTCTGATGAGGTGTGCTGTCATTCGCGCGTAAAAAACACGCGGGTTGTAAACAATAAAGGCTGGACAACTCCAGCCTTTATTGTTTACCATTATTGTTCAAAGATTAACCGATCGTTATAATGCGTAGAATGGCATTTCTTTTCCATTGTCAATCTGGAGGGTGAGTTCCTTGTTGGTGAGCTTAACGATCTTCATGTTGTGCATCTTGGGCATGCCGTTGAGCATTGTATTTTTGAATTCGCCCTTCAAGCCGTTGAGCTCGTCCTTGATTTGCTTGTCCATCTTGGCTTTGGTCTTGGCGTCCATTCCCTTGATTTCATAGTCAAAATCAACCTCGGCTTGGCCTCTGTTAAGGTCCATTGTCAAGTCTTTGCCATTCAGGGTGTAGGTGCCGGGAACGGTCACACTTCCTGTGATGGTGATGGGCACACCGTCCTCTTTCATCTGATGCTCAGCCCCGACGAGGAGTTTGCAGGCCCCGTTTTTATCAAATGCTAAAGCCACGAGCACATCTTTGCCGTCATCATCGGTCAGTTTAGTGCCCCATTGATGGGCTGTCAGGCTCTGGGCGTTAAGAACCATTACCGACACAAACATCAACAGCAAGGTTAAAAATGATTTCTTCATAATCTGGATAAATTGATTGTTTGACGTGAGTTAATTGGTGGTCTTGCATTGTATACAATGACTAAAACGCTGCAATTTTATGGAAATAATTTTAATTATTACTGATTTTTGGCATAATTTCTCAAGATATTTGTCGCTTGATGAAAAATCGCTACCTTTGCAGGAGTGAAAAAAAAGCTAAATTTCTATCGATGGACAAAATAAAGATTCATGTATTGCGCACTGGCGAGGTGCGTGTGTCGCCTCCCTGGCAACGCACGATACCGAGGTTGTGCCGCATGTCATTGAACTGTAAATCGTGAATATATTATGTCTTGTAACGCCGATTTTGTACAGTATATCGCGGACCAATGCAGTGGTGCCGGCGAGATTATGACCAAGAAAATGTTTGGTGATTACGGCATCTATTGTGATGGCATGTTGTTTGGGCTCATCTGTGATGATTGTTTATACCTGAAGCCAACCGATGCTTGCCGAGCATTATTAAAGATTGTAGAACTGCGCCCTCCATACCCGGGGGCAAAAGACTACTTCTATATCGCCAATGTTGACGACCGTGATTATCTGTCGTCCCTCGTTAGGGAAACATGTAAAGCTCTACCTTAGATGATGAAACAGATGAAATATTTTGCATTATTATCCGTGTTAGCGGTCTTGTTCCTGAGCTCATGCCACGGGAATAAAACTGAAGTGTCACAGTCGCCAGCCATCACGGCCGAAATGGCCTACGAGGGCGTCAACAACTACTGTCATCGCGAATATGACTGGAGTGCGGCCGAGGAGAATTCCACCATGATGTATGTTACGATGGGGGATGAGACCGAAACGGAATACAAGGTAGTGTTCCGCAGCTATACGGGCGCATTAGTGAATTTCTATGTCGATAAGGCCAGCGGCACGACACGCGTGGTGGAGTCAGTCCCCACACTGGGCGTCGATAGCCTGGTCGCCACCATCGATTTGTCGGACTACCTGGAGAAGGCTAACTAATCTGAATTTATGGAAATAAACAATAGGCCTAATCCCAATGAGGCTTTCCCGAATCCTAAGATTCCAAGCCTCTGCTTCATCAAAAACGTGGTGAAGAATCCGCGCATCATCATCGGTGACTATACCTATTACGATGACGTGGATGGTGCTGACCAATTCGAGAAGCATGTAACACATTTCTACGACTTCATTGGTGATCGACTGATCATCGGCAAATTTTGCGCTATCGCCAAAGGCGTGGAGTTTATCATGAATGGAGCCAATCACAGGATGGATGGCGTGACAACCTATCCGTTTTATGTCATTGGCGGGGACTGGGGCAGTGCCATTGCACCGGTGAAAGACGAATTGCCGCTGAAGGGTGATACCATTGTGGGCAACGACGTATGGATCGGGCAGCATGTCACCATTATGCCAGGCGTTCACATTGGCGACGGAGCCATTATCGGGGCCAATTCGGTGGTGGCCTCAGACATTCCCCCGTATTCCGTTGCCGTTGGTAATCCCTGCCGTGTTGTCAGAAAACGCTTTGACGATGAGTTCATCAACTATCTACTGGAACTAAAGTGGTGGGATTGGGACATCGAGAAGATTGAGACCAACTTTGAGGCCTTGTCTAGTGGTGACCTATCGTTAATAAAGAAGATTATAATAACAACTTAAAACTCAATACAATGGAAACAGGAATCAGACTGATCAGGCTCACTGAGGAGCGTGTCATTGCCTTCAAGGAAGAGATGCAGGAGGCATTTGAGAAAGGCTTTCAGGGGCATATCAAAGACGATGTCGATAACTCCAACCAATGGCAGGTGCTGCCCGATGGGGACTTCTACCAGGCGATGCAGGCCGAGGGCGCCGAGGCCTATGAGGCGGTCGGTGGCGACGGCCAGCGCGTGGGCGGCGCCATCATCACCATTGACAGCGCGAAGCTTCATGGAGAGCTGGCTTTTCTCTACGTGAAAGTGGGCGTACAGGGTAAAGGCATCGGTCAAGCCATCTGGAGAACCATCGAGGCGATGCACCCCGAGGTGGAGGTGTGGAAGACCTGTACCCCTTATTTTGACCGCCGCAACATCCACTTCTACATCAACTGCTGCGGTTTTCACGCCATCGAGTTTTTTAACGCACATCATCGCGACCCGAACATGCCCGAGCAGTTCGACCCCAACGACGGCTTGTTCGTGTTTGAGAAACGGATGAAATAACCGATAACACCTTTTATCATGACAGCATTCAGACCCATGCGCCGCCATCGGCAGCAGTTATCCAGAGAAGAATGTGAGCGTATCCTCGGGCGTTGCACATCGGGCGTGCTTGCGCTCGCGGGTGACGGCGGTTACCCCTATGCCGTGCCGCTCAGCTACGTCTATGCCGACGGGGCGATTATCTTCCATTCGGCAGTGGAAGGGCACAAGGTTGATGCCATCAAGCGGAATGGCCGTTGCTCGTTTTGCGTCATCGATAAGGACGAAATCAGGCCTGCCGAGTTCACGACCCACTTCAGGAGCGTGATTGCCTTCGGCCGCATCCAGATGATTGAGGACATCGACGAGAAGGTGCAGGCTCTGCGCCTGTTGGGACGCCGATACTCGCCTGGTGACGAGCCTGGACTGCAGCATGAGATTGACAAGTCGCTGGACCACGTCCTGCTGCTGCGCCTTGGCATTGAACACATGACGGGCAAAGAAGCCGTCGAACTGGTAAAGGCGAGAACGCCCTGACCGCTGCTCTAGCTTGCAAGGTTACGGGGGACGGTAGGGCCTCGCCTTGGCGTGCCGCTCTCTTGACTCGTCCTAAAAAAAGTTGACAGATTAATACGTTTTATCACTACCAAGACGGGTAATGCTGAGCCGTCATTGTTGGTGCTAAAGTCTGTTGGGGG
>CACYSG010000079.1 GCA_902776955.1 uncultured Bacteroidales bacterium
TCTCGAACGTGAGCTGCGGGTGTGTAAAATAATCTCTTAAGGCAGCCGGATTCTCGTTCTGGGTGAACTCATAAAACGGCGCCAGCGGTCCCTGTTTCCAGCTTCCCCAGCGATACAGGCATCCCAGGATACAGAGGCACACGATGCCCATGGCGCAGAGTGAGCCCTTGTGGCCGAGATTGAAATGCAAGTTGCGGCGCTTGATGAGCCAGCCGAGTAAGCCCAGAAGCAGGAAAGCCCCCGCCACAGTAACCATGATCCACCACGGCACCATGGTCGATAAGAATTCAACAGCCTCTTTGGGGTCGGTCTCCTTGATGAGCAGGGCAATGTCGTTGTCAAACAGCAGATGCAGATAGAGCGCGCAATACATGTTCAAGGCAAAATCAAATGCAGCGTAGATGATAAACAGCGCCTGGAGGATTTGCCTGAGAACTCTTGGACGGATGACGCTAACGATTAATGAGGCTAGATAGGACAAGGTGACGCAGTGCATCGCCAACACGATAGCCGCATTCAGGTTGATTTCGTTTTTTACAGTAAAATATCCGATGAAATGGCAACATACCGATAGCGTACACAGCACCATGAAAAACAAGAAGTGCTCTTTGAAGGGTCGCAATAGTATGTCGGCTGTTTTCTGGAATATTTTTTTAATCATGGCTTATTGATAGATATGAACTCAATGACGTTATCACGGGCGGGATGTTACCTGTTGCTCAAGGAGGGTGTTGCAAAACTCATGCCTCTTATTTGGTGATCGCGCTGCTCGCGAGAAATCAAAAAAATTTTAATTTTTATTTCTCGGCTGCTATGCCGATTAAAAATACGTCAAGTGGGGTTTTGCTGCACCGTGTTACCGACAATAACACCATAGGCAACTTGGTGGTTGCCTATGGTTTGTCGCAGTTTGTACTGTCGTTTTAGATCTTACAGGGTGGCGTCGCTCTCCTGGAAGGTGGTAGCTTGACGCACGTCACCGGTTTCGTAACCCCGCTTGAACCACTTCATGCGCTGTGCGCTGGTGCCGTGGGTAAAGCTCTCGGGTTGTGCGTAGCCCTGTGCGCGCTTCTGCAAGTAGTCGTCACCAATCTTTTGAGCGCAGTCGATAGCCTCCTGCAAATCCTTGTCGCTGATTGAGTTGAACATCCTGCTCTCGTAGTGTGCCCAAACGCCGGCATAGAAGTCGGCCATGAGCTCGAGGCGGACGCTGTACTTGTTGGCGTTGGTCTGATTGGTGGCCTGCATCTTGCGGTGAGCCTTGTCGAGTGTACCCATCAGGTACTCGATGTGGTGTCCCACCTCGTGAGCGATCACGTAGGCCTTGGCGAGGCTGGAGTTGTCACCCTTCACGCCGAGTTGCCTGTCCATCGTCTGGAAGAAAGCCAGGTCGAGATAAACCTTCTGGTCACCCGAGCAGTAGAACGGTCCCATGGCAGCCTGTCCTTGACCGCACGCGGTCTGTGTGCTACCGGTATAGAGTACCAGCGTGGGAGCGGGATATTGCCCGATGCCGTACTGCTGGAAAATCCGTGCCCAGATGTCCTCGGTGCTGCCCATTACCTGTCGTGAGAAGGTGGCAAGTTCTTCTTCCTCGGGAGAGAATTCAGTCTGCTCGCTACCTGCCTGCATTCCCATGCCGCCCGCTTGTTGCAGCACATCACCGATGTTTCCACCCATCAAGAGGGTGATCAAGCCAGCGATAATCAAACCGCCCAAACCGCCCAAACCAATCTTGGCACCGGTGCCCATACCGCGGCGATCTTCAACATTTTCGCTTTCGCGTCTTCCGTCTAATCTCATAGTGATAAGTATTTTTAGTTTTAGTTCTTTAGTTCTTTAGTTTCTAGTCCCTAGTCCCTAGTTGCTATCTAGTCTTTAGTCCTTAAGTTTTAGTTACTAGTTATTTGTGTAACCTTGAAAGAGTGCAAATATAGGAATTTTTTTAATAATTCATCAAATTCTTGCCGATTTTTTCATTTTATCTGTTTTCTCTCAAGGTTGTTTCTTGAGATGGTAAGCAAAAGTTGTGCCATTGGCGTCCACCTTGGTAAAGGTGATTTCGCGGGATGAAGTGGTGGTCACCGTGAAGTCGTTGCGGCTCTCCAGACCGGGCATGGTGATGTAAAACGTTGATGGGTCGGGGAAACTGATGGTCATCTTGTCACCGTTCTCGTCCCATGTGCCATAGCTGTCGATAAGTTGCTCATGGCCATAGACCTGCGATACCCTGAAGACCTTGCTTTGGAACTGGAAGAAGTAGTCGCCCTCGACGTTGACGGGTGTGCCATCGGCGGTAATCTGCTCGACGTGCCAGGTGCCGAACCAGATGCCGATGTCACCGTGGTTGCGGGTGCAGGAAGCCAGCACCAATACCGACAGGACGGATATTATAAATAATGTTTTTTTCATCGTTTCTTG
Organism: uncultured Bacteroidales bacterium; assembly: GCA_902776955.1. Classification (GTDB taxonomy): domain Bacteria; phylum Bacteroidota; class Bacteroidia; order Bacteroidales; family Muribaculaceae; genus Sodaliphilus. Next base: position 2,422 of record CACYSG010000079.1, read on the forward strand.
AAGTTAAAATCGCTACTGTAGGTAATGCCCAGCATACCGCCCCAGTTGTTGCCGTAGAGCTTGCCGCGGTCGATGGCCACGGCCGCCGTCATCGTCCACAGGCCAAGGAAGCGACCGTGCCAGGGCGTGAAACTCACCTGGGCCATCATTGAGAAGTCATCGACGCTGCCCGCGCGCGGAATGATGGGAGTACCCCATGCCTTGCGGTAGGAACCTTTCAGGCAGTATGTCCATTCGGGGCTCAAATAGCCCTTCATGGCGATATGAAAACCGCGCAGCACGTTGTCGCGATAGCGCATATAGCCGTCCTGGTTGTAGAGCGGTGACTTGACAAAGGGTGAGCCGATGGACATGCCGCGGCTCTGGTAGCCGTTGTAGATGTAGTTGTTGTAGTAGTCGTCGGCACCCGACGAGTGGCTGGTGATGGGCGTTCCCTCGTGGTCGTTGGGCGTCCAGTGGATGGGACCACTCTGGTTGGTGAAGTCGATGTACTCGATGACAGCGCGTTCAATCAAGGGATTCTTTACAGCATTGCGGTATTCCAGTCCCCACAGGCCGTCAAAGCCGTTCATCTTGCCGATGCCCGAGCCGTCTTCCCACAGCCACTGGGTGTAGGCGCGCAGCCGTTTGCCGTCATTCAGGTTGCCCTCGAGCGCGATGTCCCAGGTGCCCAGGTGGTTGCCCTCGACAAACGAGTCACCCGCACTGTTGCCGCCACTGCCGGCGATAAAGGTGCGGAAAAAGGCCTTGGCGTCGGCTTTCATCTTGACCGTGTGATCAAGTTGACCGTCCTTGTAGTATTTGGCCGTGCCGCCGAACTGACAGGCCGACTGGGCGCCGATGGTGAACACGACGGGCTGGTAGGGGTCGGTGCGGAAGTGCAGGCTCTTGTAATGTAGCCACAAGCCGGTGGTGATGAAGTGGTTATAATAGTTGTAGTGGTTCTCGAGCCACTTGTCGTCCAGCTGGCGGAAGTAGCCAAATTCGCCCTTAATCTGCACCCAGCCCTTGGTAAACGGGATGGTCTGGAAATTGTTGAACCCGGCACGCAGTCCCACTGGCGGGCGGGCATTGTTGCTCCACACGAGGTCGCCGCTGCTGAGCGAGCCATCGACGATGGGTGAAGCCTTGCGGGCCTGACCAGCCATGGCAAAGATGCTGCGGTAATGGGCACGGAGATAGGCTTCTTGAATCCATACCCGTGCGGGATGTTGCTTTTGCACCTCAAACTGACCGTTGCCCACATAACGCTGATAGCCGGCACTAGACGCATAACCGCCCCATACTTCAAGGCCCGCACTCCACGAGAAGCGTTTGTACATGGAGCCTTCCCCTAGCTTGGCAGCGGCATAAACAAGGGCTGAGTACTGCTGGGTGGTGGTGCCACCGTTGTTGGAGGATATGTAATAAGGGGCCAACTCGCTGTTGCCGGCGTTAGCAATCATGCCCACCTCATAGGTGGTCCACCGTAATGCTTGTGCACTATATAGACAGGTATATTTAGTGCTATCGGACTGAACAGTGTCCACGGGAACCTGCCCCACCACACCCAGGGCAGTGGTGAGCATGATGAGTAATGATAAAGTGTATCTTATCATGATGTATTGGAGTGTTATCGTTCGATGTTCGCCAGGTAGGTGTCGATGTGCCGTCGCTTTTTCTCGTCGGCGATTTCGTCGAGGTTGATGAGGATACCCGTTTCCTCCACATCGCCGAACTCGTCGTTGATGGCTGTGCCCAGCATGAGCATCTTGGGAGACAGTCCCATGTAGGCATTGACCAGCGGCGGGATGTTGATGCCATGCTGGCGGATGAAAGCATTCAGGCGCTTGTAGTCCTCGCGGAAGTCGTTGCCCACGAAGTGCGACATCAGTTCGGGGTCGTCGTTGCGGGTGTCGGGCAGCGGGTCGATGGGCACCACGAGTCCCTCCTTGTCCTCGAAGTAGAGGTTGAGGAAGCACAAGAGCATGTCGCGGCAGTCGCGGACATAACTCGGATACATCGTCATCTTGCCGAACATGTATTTAACTTTGGGATAGACGATTGTGAGCGCCCCCAGGCCGTCCCACAGGTTGTCGAGTGCGAACAGCGCACGAGCGCCGGCACTGGTGGCCTGGTACTCGGGGCGGACGAACGAGCGTCCCAACTCGATGGTGACGGGTAGTATCTCGTTCAAGAACCTGTCGCTGAAGTTGAACAGGTGCCCCGTGGCGATGCGCGGCACACGATTCTCGACTTTCACATCCCATCCGCAGATGAAGCGGTAGGCACCGATGATTTCCTTCTTCTCGGGATTCCACACCAGCAACTGCTGGCAAGGCGGTTCCATGAGGTCATATTCGTCGATGTCACAGGCTTTGCCCGTACCGCCTCCCGCGGCGCGGAAGGTGATTTCGCGCAGTCGTCCGATTTCGCGCATCGTGTTGGGCGCGTTGTGTGCTGTGACGACATAGATGTCGTTGTCGGCCTTGTTGGTATGACGCAACAGTCGCTCGGGCGTGAGTTCCTGCTCGATGAGTTGGACAGGGATGGGATCAATAATGGGTTCCATAGGTTTACTTGTTCTTTAGGTTATGTGTCGTTGGGTTCATGTGGATGACCATCTCTCGCAGCCGTGCGGCCTCCTGCTTGGGATGGGCGCCATCGAGTGAGTCCCACGGGATGGGTTCACCGATGACGGCATGCAAGGTGCTGCCACACTTCTTTATCATCTCCTTGGGCAGAAAGACGAGTTCGATGTTGAACTTGATACCCAATCGCTTGCGCCACTTGGCAAAGCGATAGAAGAAACGCGAATTGACAGCGTCGAAGTAGATGGGCACGATATCGCGTTGATAATTCACGGCATGGACGACGGCGGCCTTCTGCCAAGGCAGGTCGGCGATGTTGCCGTCGGGTTGCATGCGCGAGCATAGTCCTGCTGGGAAGGTGATGAACTGGTTGTCGCTCTTGAGCGCCTCCTCGATTTGGCTGGCTGCCGTGCGAGACTGGCTGCCGTACTTGTTCACGGGCAGGAACACGCCACGCAAGGGTTCCACCGCCATCAGCAGGTCGTTGACCAGGAATTTGATCTTGCGGTCATAGCGTTGTCCCAACAGCGATATCAGTGCCAGCCCGTCGAGTCCTCCCAACGGATGGTTGGACACGAACATGTACCGCCCGTCGGGCAAGCGGTCCAGTCCCGAGGCCTTGACGGTGATGTCCATCTCGTCGAGTGCGGCAGTGGCGGCATCCACGCTGTTCTTTCCCGCCATCTTGAGCAGGATGGCGTTGAGCTTGTCCTGACAGATGGTGCGTTCCAACCAATGGACGACAAACCGCGGGATGTGCTTGTAGTGCCTGGGGAGTCGTTCCCTAAGCACTTTGTCCACATCTATTTTCATCGGTTGGCCGCTCATGATTCGGTTTTCACAAGATTTAAAATACAAAGTTAGCTAATTTCGTGGAAAAACCGTCGCAAAGCAGAAAAAAATTGCTAAACCCGTTGAAAAGTTATACTTTTGCGGCAATTATTGAATCAGGCATACCGATTAAGCGCTAAAAGATGATATTTGCATGAGAAGTGGAATGACAATGTCCAGGATGGTGCTGCTGCTCCTTGAGATGATAGCAGTGGCGACGCTTGCCATGGTCGCGTCAAGCCACTTTGGCATTGCCGACGGAGCGCGCATCACCGCTGCCTTTGCCGTGGCCTATGTCGTACCCCTCGTGCTGTTGCGTCGTGCCCGCGGTACCAGCGATGCCGCCCATCTGTTGCTGCTGTTGCTGGCTGTGTTCCTGTCGTGGGTAGCGCTGGACAGCATGCAGCACTGGATAGAACTTGACGGCTACTCGTTGCAGCGTCCCAACCTGCATGACGACTCGCGCCGGTACTACAAGTGGGCGTTGCACCACTATGACGGCAGCGTGGGGCCAGCCTCGTCGGTTTTTCCCGGGTTTCCCCTCATGATACTTGGGTTATGGAAGTTGTTCGGCCTGAGTGTGATATGGCCGCTGGCGATGAACATGATGTGCACGATGACGTCGGTGGTGTTGACGGGTATGACGACCCGTCGCCTGCTGTCGCACCGCGTGAAGCTGCCGCTCCAGGTGCTCCTGCTTGGAGGCATGTTGCTGCCGTGCCTGATGCCATATTACCTCATGTCGGGAATCAGCATCCTGAAGGAAGGCATCATCTTCCTGTCGGTGTCGATGGCGGGCTTCTCCCTGTCATCGATGGTGACAGTCGACGAGGACCGCTTCAGTCTGTGGCGGGATATCGTGACCTTTGTTGTCGCGTGCCTGCTGGTGACGCTTGTGCGCACCACCTTCCTGTATGTCCTGTTGCTGGGTCTGTTGATCATGACCTTGCCGCACTGGCGCCGCGACTGGATTCTGACCCTGTGCCTGACGGTAATGATCATCGTGTTGCTGTTTGTGGGTAACTACTTCGCATCCTATTCGTTTGACCGTCATGCCGAGATCGTGAGCGGCGGCTGGAACATGCAACGCATCTACTTCAAGAACACCTTTTACACCAGTGTGATAGGCTATTATTTCCTGTACTCACCATGGCACAAGTTCCTGATGCTACCGGTGACCATGCCGTTGCAGTTCATCCTGCCGCTGCCATGGGTGCCTCCCGGCTCGGCGTCCAACCTGCTGACGATCTTCTGCCGCGTGACCTACGGCTGGTATCTGATAGGGGGAGTCTTTGTGTTCTACGCGCTGTTCCTGAGTTGGCGCCGCGACGGCAGTATGGGCGTGTGGCCCTGGTGGCCGATGATCTATTATGTTGCCCTGGCCTATGTCATGGGCGGTGTGATGGCCCGCTACTTGTTGCCCGCCGTGCCGCTGATCGTTCCTGTTGTGGTCTATGTGCTGTGTCGCGTGTATGAGGGCCGCTGGCGTCGTATGTTCACCTGGTGGATGATTTTCCTGGTTGTTACCATGACCCTGGTGCTGCTGGCGTGCCTCGAGATGCAGACGGGAGCCGTTTCATCATTTCTCCATGTAGATAGGATTATCCCCTATCCGCGCACTTATCCTTCCCTGTAAATTGTCGTTTTGTCGTTTATTTAGGCACATTTATCGGTGAGACTTCGGTTCTCATCGTTTTGTGGTTTTCGGGAGTTAAACTTTCGGGATGCCTTTTTCGTCTAAGAGTCAAGAAACGAACAATTAAAAACTTGACAGATATGAAAAAGACCTTATTACTTACGCTGATGTGTGTGCTGCTGGCCCTGCCGTCGCTGGCACAACCCGGATACCGCTACGGATACAATCCCCGAGTGCAGACCGTGGGCCGCCACGGTAACGAGTATGTCGCCTGGCATCGTTACTACTTCGGGTTGAGAGTAGGCATGAACGCATCTCACGTGAACAGTGACACCCCCTTGCTCGACGCCGGCGGCGTGAAGACCGGATTGAATATCGGCGTTGCCGCGGGTACGCAGCTGACCTACCGGGCGCCCATCTTCCTTGAGACCGGATTGTATTACACCCAGAAGGGAGGCAAGAGCGACGACATCACCTGCAACCTGAACTACCTGGAAGTGCCGCTGCTGATCAAGTACAAGCACTTCATCGGCAATCAGACGAGCATTCAGCCCTTTGCCGGCGGATACCTGTCGCTGGGCACCGACGGCGAGATCAAGAACTACGGAGCGAGGACGGCCACCAGCTCGTTTGACGACAGGAACTTCAACCGCTTTGACGGCGGTCTCAAGATAGGCTGCGGCGTGGGCTTTAACATGCTCTACCTTGATGCCAGCTATGACATCGGCCTGGCCAACATCGGACAAGATGATTTTTCAGACACTCATAACGGGTGCTTCACGATAAATATAGGTGTGAATTTTTAAGCAAGAAAACGTAATTTCCGCGAGTGGCGCGCGCCGCTCCATCACACCGGCGGCGTGCGCTTTTCTCACCAAAATGTCAGATAGACGTCACGAAACGTCAAAGAATTGACAAAAATGTTTTAATTTTGCACATCTATAACAACAATATTAAACTTTATTGCGCTATGAAAAAGATTTACTACATGATGCTTCTTGCATTATTGACGATGACGACTACGATGACCTCATGTCGTGACTGGGATTCAGATACGCCCTATTCCTACTACGTTGAAGACGTTGTCGGCAGCTGGGTATCCTACTACGGACACGACTACTATGGCGACTACGACATTCTGGGCCGTGATGTGGTGAGGTATGACTTCTATAGCAACTATACCGGCCGTTATACCCGCTATTCATACTACGGCTATGATCTGGAATCTATTGGCTTTGACTGGGACACTTATGGCGACCGCCTGGTGATCTACTACTATGACGGCGACCGGGAGTACCTCTACTACGGCTTTGACCGCAACGGCGACCTGTTGCTGGCAACCGACAGTCGCTTCTATCAGTACACGGCCTATCGTCCTGCCGGCTACTACTATGAGCAGGAGAAGGCATTGCCCGATGTGAAGAGTACTGTGACCGAGGGCAAAACGACGAGTACGGTCAAGACGGTTTCCCGAGCCATCAAGGCCAGGGCCGAGGAGTAAGATCCTGTTGAGAGATAGAATGAACATGCCGCGGGGGATGAGACCCTGGGGCATGTTTTTTTTGTTGTTGGTGGCGGAGATAACGGATATTACGGAGAAAACGGATATTACGGAGGTTATGGGGGGACGGGGGTTATGGGGGGATTTTATTGGGGGCGGCCACGCCAAGGCGAGGCCCTACAGGCGGGTGTAATAATAAACATGCCGCGGGGGATGAGGCCCTGCGGCATGTTTTTGTGTTGTGGATGAGCGTTGGTTATCGCTCGTGGTGGCTTAGTCGGCGCACTTGGCGCAGATGAACTCGCGGTTGAGGCGTGCGATGTTGCTCAGCTTGATGTTCTTGGGGCACTCGGCGGCGCAAGCACCGGTGTTGGTGCAGTTACCGAATCCGAGTTCGTCCATCTTGGCGAGCATGGCCTTCACGCGGCGCTTTGCCTCGGCACGTCCCTGGGGCAGCAGAGCGAACTGGCTGACCTTGGCGCTGAGGAACAGCATTGCCGAACCGTTCTTGCAAGCGGCGACACATGCACCACAGCCGATGCAGGTAGCGCTGTCCATGGCCTCGTCGGCGGCTTCCTTGCTGATGGGGATAGCGTTGGCATCCTGTGCGCCACCGGTCTGGAAGCTCACATAACCACCGGCCTGCTGAATCTGGTCAAAGGCGTTGCGGTTGACCATCAGGTCCTTGATTACGGGGAAAGCAGCCGAGCGCCAGGGCTCAACGGTGATGGTGTCACCATCCTTGAAGCGGCGCATGTAGAGCTGGCATGTAGTAGCTCCCGTGGCGGGACCGTGGGGATGTCCGTTGACATAGAGCGAGCACATGCCGCAGATGCCCTCGCGGCAGTCGTGATCGAAGGTGACAGGCTCCTGTCCCTGCTCGATGAGTTGCTCGTTGAGGATATCCATCATCTCGAGGAAGGAGGTATCGGTGGGGATGTCGCGCATCTCGTAGGTCTCAAAGCGGCCCTCGGCATGAGCGTTGGCCTGACGCCAAACCTTAAGTTTGAAGCTTATACTTGTATCCGTTGTACTTCCAGCAAGCGACATAGAAGAAGTTCTCGTCGTCACGCTTTGCCTCGCCTTCCTCGGTCTGATGCTCCTCGCGGAAGTGTCCGCCGCAGCTCTCATGACGGTTCAAGGCGTCATAGGCGATGAGCTCGCCCATGGTGATGAAGTCACGCAGGCGGAATGCCTTGTCAAGCTCGATGTTCATGCCCTCTTGAGTGCCGGGGATGAACAGGTTGGTCTCGAACTCCTTGCGCAGGGCTTTGAGTTTCTCAAGCGCGGTCTCGAGGCTCTCCTTGGTGCGAGCCATGCCCACGTAGTCCCACATCACGTTACCCAACTCCTTGTGGATGCTGTCAACCGAGCGTTTGCCCTGGATGCCCATGAGGTGGTCGAGGTTGGCCTGAACTTTCTTCTCGGCCTCGTCAAACTCGACGCTCTCGGTCGAGAAGCGGGGCACGCTGATCTGATCGCTCAGGTAGTTCTGGATGGTGTAGGGGAGCACGAAGTAACCGTCGGCGAGACCCTGCATCAGAGCCGAAGCACCCAGGCGGTTAGCGCCGTGGTCGCTGAAGTTGCACTCGCCGATGGCGAACAGACCCTTGATGCTGGTCTGCAGCTCATAGTCTACCCAGATACCGCCCATGGTGTAGTGGATGGCGGGATAGATCATCATCGGGTTGTAGTACTTCACGCCGTTGATCTCGTTGGCGAGCTCACCGGGGTTCACGTCGGTGATTTCCTCATACATGTCGAACAGGTTGCCGTAGCGCTGACGGATCACGTCGATGCCCAGGCGGTTGATGGCCTCGCTGAAGTCGAGGAACACAGCCTTGCCGGTGTTGTTCACGCCGAAGCCCTTGTCGCAGCGCTCCTTGGCGGCGCGGCTGGCCACGTCGCGGGGCACGAGGTTACCGAAGGCCGGATAGCGGCGCTCCAGGTAGTAGTCGCGCTCCTCCTCGGGGATGTCGCTACCCTTGATTTGTCGTTACGCAACGACTCACTCATCAGCGTCAGCTTGGACTGCTTGTCGCCGTGAACAGGGATACAGGTGGGGTGAATCTGCACGTAGGCGGGGTTGGCGAAGTAGGCACCGTGGCGATAGCAAGCCATGGCAGCCGAGCAGTTGCAACCCATAGCGTTGGTGCTCAGGAAGTAGGTGTTGCCGTAACCACCGGTGGCGATAACCACGGCGTGAGCGGCAAAGCGCTCGAGCTTACCGGTCACGAGGTTCTTGGCGATGATACCGCGGGCACGGCCGTCGATGATGACCACGTCATGCATCTCGTAGCGGTTGTAGCTCTTTACCTTGCCGGCATGGATCATGCGGTTGAGGCTCGAGTAGGCACCGAGAAGCAGCTGCTGACCGGTCTGACCCTTGGCGTAGAACGTGCGGCTCACCTGGGCGCCACCGAACGAACGGTTGGCCAGCAGGCCGCCATACTCGCGGGCGAAGGGCACACCCTGTGCCACGCACTGGTCAATGATATTGTTGGACACCTCGGCCAGGCGATATACGTTGGCCTCGCGGGCACGGTAGTCACCACCCTTGACGGTGTCGTAGAACAGGCGGTAAACCGAGTCACCGTCGTTCTGGTAATTCTTGGCTGCGTTGATACCACCCTGTGCGGCGATCGAGTGAGCGCGGCGGGGCGAATCCTGGATGCAGAAGTTCAGCACGTTGAAGCCCATCTCGCCCAGCGTGGCTGCTGCCGACGCACCTGCCAGACC
>CACYSG010000080.1 GCA_902776955.1 uncultured Bacteroidales bacterium
CCGTGGTGATGCTGACTCTCTCGCTACGCTCGTTCGCCAGCATTACCACGGGTTACTCAAATGGCCGCCCTCCGGGCGTCTACCTCGCCCATTCCTGCCTACACGCGGACTACCCGGATAACCGTCCTTCGGGCGTTTTGCCTATATATTGAGCATTATCGCGGAATCTCAACTTGTTCAAGTAATTCCACCAACGGGTTCACAAGTGTAATTACCATCACTTCTCTGCTTTAATGGCGGACCTTGCTTAGCGCCTTTGCGGCTTAGCGTGAGGCGTTACAGACGGTTTTCAGCTGAACAGTGAAAAATCGTGCCCGCGAGAAGCGTCAAAGTGACAAAGCCAGCCTGAAGCCCACATCAACACGCTGGGTGTTGGGCTCATAGCCCATGCGGTAGGTCGTGCGGCAGAACCTCACATGGCCGCGCATGCAACCGCCGCGCACGACGCGCTCGGTGCCCGTCTCGGGACCCGTGGGATCGACGCTGCTCTCGCTGGGATAGGGTCCGTACCAGTCCTGGCACCACTCCCACACGTTGCCGCTCATGTCATAGATGCCCAGCTCGTTGGGCTGCTTGGTGCGCACAAACTGCGTCAAGTCGTTGGTGTTGAGCTCACACCAGGCCACATCGTCATAGTTGTCGCTGCCCGAATAGACGTAGCCATGGCTGTACTTGCCGCCTCGGGCTGCATACTCCCACTCGGCCTCGGTGGGCAGGCGGAAGTTGAGGCCCGTCCGCTCGTTTAGGTATTCGGCAAGGTACCAGCAGGGACGCCATCCGATGTTCACGCACGGCAAACGGCTGTTGGGATGGCCTTCATGGGGGTCGTCACCCATCAGGGGAATCCACATGCCATTGGTCACCTCGCTCTCGCCGATCAGGAACGTGGAGAGCGTCACCTCGTGAACGGGTAATTCGTCGCCGTAGGCCATGTCGTCATAGCCACCCATGTTGAAGGTGCCACCCTCGACCTCAATCATCCTGAAGACAATGCCTTCGATTTCAAACACATGACACGGTTCCCTATGGCTGAGAAGCATGTCAATTCCATCGGTGATGTCACTGACCGACAGCACATAGTCGCCGTTAACGTCGGTGATAAGGTCAGGTTGGGCATCCGAGAGGAGACAGTTGACAAGACCTGTCACATCGGTGATGGTGAACTCGCCGTCGCCGTTGAGGTCGCCGGCACGGCCCAGATAGCAATTATCGGGCACATTCTCAAAAATGGCCTTGCCGCCGGCTCCTTGAGCCGCCGATGCCTGAACAAAGCACACGAGGCCAAGCGCTACAGCCAAGAGCCCCTTACTGAAGGTTGAATAAAAATGTTTCATAATAACACCAATTTCTATTAATAAATATTGATTATTCGCTGTTATAAGACGATGTGCCAAAAAATCCGGCCCGGTAGCAATACCGTGCTGACGCACAGGAAATTAAGCAAATCTCATTTAAAGTTTAGCACAAAATCATTATCTAATGAATTTTAATTTAAAAATTTGTTCAATTTCCCGCCCGCAGGGCGATGACAGCCCCGGCATGATATTTTTGGCACATCGTATCCTGCCTATCCAGCAAGCAACAAGTGGTTACTCGAGTACGGATTTCACGTCATCCAAGTCACGCAGGAAGAGTTGCCAGCTTCCTTCGGAATGGTTGGTTGAACGGTAATAGCGGAGTTCGCCGACGACATCCAGCGTGCCCTCGGGCAAGAGTTCATCCTTGAAGGAAGCGTAGTTGCTGGTGCGCACAGTGATTTCGTTACCATCACTGTCTACGAGCCGGCGGTTGGTCGCCAACAAGGAACTCTCGACATAGGTGGTCGTGCCGTTAGCCTCGACAAAGGACACGCTCGGAATGCGCACGAGCATGCTCTGGTAAGTCAACAGTGTCTGACTGTCTGTTTTTCCTATAAAGTCGCCCAGGTTCACGCGGACAGGCTCGACAGCCGAGGGGTCGGGGTTACCGTTCAGTTCCACGAGCTCTTTCCACAGCTCATTGGGCAGGAAAGTGATCTCCCACGTTTCCTGTTGAGCATACCACTGGGGATAGCCCACCTGCTGATGGCCACAGTACTTACCCACCCAGTAACCCTGCAAGGGCAGCACAATCTCTTGACCGATGGCATAGGTCTTGTACAGCTGAGTGTCGTTAATCGCAATGGACAGACCTGCACCCGACTCGTCAGTGATGTAGAGCGTCTTATAGATGTTGCCGCTCTCGTCACTGCTGGTGATCCAGCCATGAATCACCTCGTCATCGGTAATCGTGTCGGCATAATTGATTGCGTCACGCCAATGCTTGGCCTTGAACTCGGCAATCGTCATGTTGGGCACATGCTCGGCGACAGGGCCGTCAGGGGTAATGGAGCCATTGAGGACAAGATCAATCAGCAGATTGATATCCGAGATATTCACCTCACCGTCTTCATTCAGGTCGCCGAAGATGCGACTTGCGTTCAGGGTACCGCCCTTCATTTCACGAGGCAGTTGTTGAGCATTTGCGGCCAATGCCATCCAAAACATGGCCACCATCAGGACAAAACAGTTCTTGTTTAGCATAATAAAAAATCAAAAAAGAGTTAAACTATAAAAAAATAAAAACAACAACCACATTAAAAAACAATCAGCGCCACACCAGCGGTCCTCAACCGACTAATGTAGCGCAGTTATTCCTAGCGTTCCAGAGCCCTCGTAACCGGCGAAACGCCATGGGCGTTTCACTGACGCAAATCATTCGGCATGGGCTACTGTAGAAATCTGATAACTTCATTTCCTTGCTAATTTGCGCGCAAAAGTACTCATTTTTTCCCACCCCCACAACACTCAATACCAACAAATTACATTTTTAACTTTTCTTCACCTCTCCCCCCACACTCGCCCCTATTGACCCGTTTGACCCCACGCTAAGGCGCAAAGCCGCTAAGCTTTTTAGCATCCGCAATGTGGAATGGTCGGCGAATTTGACGAATTAAACGAATGGCATCGGCCACCATGCTTTGGTAATCAAAGCAAATCCCGGCACGCTCTCGCCCAACGGGCGAGCCGCTGAGTAACCCGTGGTAATGCTGGCTCTCTCGCTCCGCTCGGCCGCCAGCATCACCACGGGCACCGCTATCCATAAGGAATGTCGCTGGAGGCGACCCCCAACACCGCGACAGTTAGCAAGTTTTCTTGTGGATGCTTGCTAGGAAAGGGAGAATGGGTTATCTTTGCGGGTGGTAATTGAATGTGGATAATCGCATGAATAACAATCGAATTGAACGGGCCGCCGTGCGCGCCGTAGAGGCATACATTGACAGCTGTCCCCGGTTGGAGCCTGTCTTACAGTCCAATGACAAGACTCCGATTTGGGATGGAGAGATTTATGTTTACGGCAAGGAGCGCCATAAAGTAGAGGATTTTTCTGCGATTGTTCACCTGCAGATTAAGGGATCGGCATCGGCCAAAGGCAACTTCTATCGGATCGGCCGTGCGTATGTGGAAGCCTATAAGGCCGACAGGGGATGCGTGTTTCTCTTGCATCAGCAGCGGGAAGGCTCATCCAAACTGCTTTATGCCATCTTGTCGGTAAAGCAGATTGACGCCCTGCTACAACAGAGCACAAAAACCATCAAGATCGACTTAAAGGAAGTCCCTGCTGATCCTCTTGATTTTCAGGATGAACTGATCGCATTTGCCGAAGAGAGAAACGGGAAACGCATTGAGGACACGTCCCCAAAGGAAATCGAGTCCCTGATTAAGCATTTTAATGACATCAAGCAGCACCTGGACAAGGTAGAGGACAACGGTGTAAAATATGAACTTGAATCATACCTTAACACCATTCTGGGCCTAAGGAACGACGGAACCGTAGGCTGGCGCGATAAGTTCATATATCTCGCAAGAAAAGTGCTAGATTTAACCCTTCAGCATATCAAGGAATATGACGCACTTAACCTTCAGTTTAAATTAGGCTATTACCTCCATAAACAGAAACTCTATCATTTGGTAGAGGATTACTATTTACAGGCTTTAGAGCAGTGCCGTGAGCGCGCGAAAGACTCAACTCTTTATATGAGTAAAATCGCTAACGTTCTTAACAACCTTGCCGTCTTGCACGGGAACCTTAACCAATATGATGCCGCGGAGAAAGAACATCAAGAGGCTTTGGATATCTATAGGAAACTGGCCAAGGCCAATTCTGATACATACTTGGGATATGTCGCCATTACGCTGAATAACCTTGGGAACCTACACAGTGGCCTCAACCAGTATGATGCTGCGGACAAGGAATACCAAGAGGCGTTGGATATCAGACGGGAACTGGCTAAAGTAAACCCTGATGCATACTTGCCTAATGTCGCTATGACGCTGAACAACCTTGCTCTACTACACTATGACCTCAACCAGTATGATGCTGCGGACAAGGAATACCAAGAGGCGTTGAATATCTATAAGAAACTGGCTAAAGTAAATACTAACGCATATTTGGCTGATGCCGCCATGACGCTGAACAACCTTGCCATTCTACACAGTAATCTCAACCAGTTTGATGCCGCAGAAAAGGAATACCAAGAGGCATTGGATATCTATAAGAAACTGGCTAAAGACAATCCTGATGTATACTTGGGAGATGTCGCCATGACGCTGAACAACCTTGGGAACCTGCACGATGACCTCAACCAGTTTGATGCTGCGGAGAATGAATACCAAGAGGCATTGGAAATCCGACGCAAACTTGCAAAAGACAATCCTGATGTATACATGGGAGATGTCGCCATGACACTTTTTAATATGGCCTTATTGTTGATGAAGAACGAGCAGCGCATAGGCGAAGCCAAACAGGCAGCCCAAGAAGCTTTAGAACTTTTCAAAACGATGGCACAAAAGGCGCCGCAACTGTGGAATCAAGATTTGGATAAGGCGCAAGGGTTGCTTGACATTATCAATGGATTATTATAGCCGGTGAGCGGCGTCGCGGGCCTTTTGGGAGGGCGAGTAATCTGTAGAGACGCAAAATTTTGCGTCTCAAGTGTAGCATAATGGTAATTTCTAACGATGGGAGACGCAAGATTTTGCGTCTCTACAGGGAGGGGTGGAGGAATTGAGTATCAGGGCTTTTGGGGGTCCACTTCATAATTCATTCATTGCAAATTGAATCGCGCTTCGCGCGAGAAATCAAACAATTATTGATAAAATTAAATTAAAATACCGTATTGTTTGATTTTTATATAATTTTTTCTTGATTTCTCGGTCGTAAGGCCGATTAAAAACCAGCGACGTTATAATGACGCACCGTCTACAGGGGGGGCGATTAGGTTGGGTTATTTCTTTACGCGGTCGGGGTGTTGGGCGATGAAGGTTTTCCAGGATTTGGTGCCTTTGGCGATGAAGGGTTTTCCTCGCTCGTAGAAGTGGCACAGGGCGGCGGCGAGGGCATCGGTGGCATCGAGCAGGGCGGGCATCTGGGCCTCGTCAATGCCCAGCGTGCGCTGCAGCATCATCGCCACCTGCTCCTTGCTGGCCGCGCCGTTGCCGGTGATGGCCATCTTGATTTTGCGGGGCTCATATTCGGTGATGGGGATTTCGCGGTTGAGGGCGGCGACCATCGCCACGCCCTGGGCGCGCCCTAGTTTGAGCATCGACTGCACATTCTTGCCGTAGAACGGCGCCTCGATGGCCATCTCGTCGGGCAGGTACTCGTCAATCACGCCGCTCACGCGCTCATAGATGTGTCGCAGCCTCATGTAGTGGTCCTCCATGCGGTTGAGCTGGAGCACGCCCATGACGATGAGTTCGGCCTTCTTGCCGTTCACGCCCAGCAGGGCATAGCCCATCACGTTGGTTCCGGGATCGATGCCGATGATGATATTCTCGTACTGTTTTTCCATCTATGGCGCAAAAATAACTATTTTTCTCGGATTAGGTCAACTTCAGGGCACGGCTGATGCGGTTGGACACCGGCATGAGCAGGCACGCGACGCAGTAGCTGACGACGACCCACACCAGCCAGATGAGCCACGGCCAGCGCAGCATCAGGAAGTACTCGTTGAACAGTTTCACGGCGATATAACCGTGGCAGAACCACATCATCATCGACATACGGCCCAACGGCAGCATCACCGCCGTCGTGAACCGCGTGGTGTCGAAGTGCAGCACCAGCCAGATGACCAGCGCCGGGAAACCGGGCACCGTCGAGAAGTTAATCAAACCGCGCGCCACAAACGCCACCGCCAGCAACAGCAGGACGAGCCAGTTGCGGCCCTTGAGGCGGCTCCACGTCAGCGAGTGGCCCGCGAGGGCGTAGCGCGCCATCACCGCACCGATGGTGAAGCCAAACGACATCTGCGCCGTGAGCACCACATGGTAGAGCGCCATGTTATTCCACAGGAAGTCGATGTAGCGGGATATCACCACGGTCATCGCCAGGCTGACCGCCAGGGTGATGACGATGGACAAGATGTTGCCCAAACGGTCCAGCAGCCTGAACAGCCACGGCGAACACAGGGAAATGAGCACATACGGGAACAGGAACCACGTGAACTGCAGGTAACCCCACTCCCACCCCAGGAAACTGAGGACGTGGCCCAACGGCGATTGCGAGAACATCCCCGGCCGCAGCCACGAGCCGAGGCCCACGACAAAAATCAGCAGCACGAGCCAAAACGAGACGTACAACCGCAGGGTGCGCTTGAACAGGTAAGGATAGGTGAGCCGCTTTTCCCGATAGGCATAATACAGGCCATATCCGCTGACAATCAGAAAATAAACCACAGGATTGGAGATATGAGCCATGAACGACAGCATGGGTGTCATCGCCTGCTCGAGGCCGAGCAGACGGGGCATGTGGTAAATAAGCATCAGCAGGATGGCCAGGCCTTTGACTAACGTGGATTGATCACGACTCATAATTCTTATACTGTTCTATTGCTGGGCACAAAGGTAATCATTTTCTAGTTTCAAAAGCGCAAAGTCACTTTAGAAACTTGAGGTTAAAAGTTAAAGGTTAGAGAAATCTGATACTTTCGGCAATAATGCGAAAGTTATCTTCTCTAACCTCTAAACTTTAACCTCAAAACTTCAAGTACTGAAGTGCTAAGCGCTTCAGTACTTGAATGATGGTATTACCACACCTCGGTCAACAAATAGTTGATGAGCATGGTCGCATCGCTGATGTTCACATGACCATCGTTGTCACAGTCGGCATTAAGGCTGTTGATAGCGCTATAGTCGCTTGTGAGCAGCGCAGTGAGCAACATCGTCACGTCGTCGATATTGACCTTGCCGTCGGAGTTCACGTCGCCACGTACGACGGGCGTGGGCTCGGTCCACTTCTCGACCACGAGGATGCCCTGGCTCAGGTAGAGCGTCAGGTTGTACTTGCCCACGGGGATCTTGAAGGAGTTCTCACCGGCAACAACCGACAGATTGGTGCCCAGGCGTGCCGTGTTGATGAGGAAGCCGTCGCTGGTGGCACCCATGCGGTAATCGGCAATAGCGGCCCAGTCGTCGGCGGTAGAGGCCAACTTGGTGCTGAAACTGAAGTAGCTGTAGCCGCCATAGGGATCCAGGAAGTTGATGGTGGCGGTGTACTTCTCGCCGTTCTCGGTCGTCATCTCGAAGCCCTTGTTAGCGGCCCAAGTCGTCGCAACGGCGTTACCCAGGACATAGACGTGCTCGTAGCTTGATGCGCCAGCACCTGCATAGCGCTCGGTCACATCCTGATAGGTGTCGGCAGCGTCATAGTGCCACGACGACAGGTCGGCGGGATAAACCAAGTAGGTGTCGCGGTTCAAGTTGATGATGGCGGTCTGGTTCTCGAAGCCACCGTTGCCGTTGTTCAGGATTACCGATACCTCGTCGGCATCCACGTGCAGGCAATACCACTCGATGTCGTTAACGGTCACCTTGTCCAGGCTGTTGATGGCCTTGCCGGGCCAAGTGTTGCCCGTCACGCTGCCCTCGCTGGTCCATGCCCAGATGCTGGCACCGGTCATCGTCGAGCGGATATACACGTTGATGCCCGTGGTGGCGGCGCTGGTGATGGTGTAAACGTAGGACTCGACATTCTCGACCTGGTCGCCGTTGAGCACACCCACCTTGAGGGTCGTGTTCTCGGTAAAGGTCATCGGCGTCGAGGCGCTGATGGTAGCGCTGGTCGTGGTGGGAATGCTGCCGTCGGTGGTATAGACGAGCGTCGTTCCGGTCTGGCTGGGAGCCACGGTCAGCGACACGTTGCCCACATAGTTGCCGGCAGCCTTGTCCACTACGGGATAGCCCAGGACGCGGCCGTCCTTGGACACATGCTTCCAGTCGATGCCATAGGTGATGTACATGGCATAGCCGTCACCGGCCTGCACCAGTTCGTAGCCGTAGGGGCAACCGTTGGCGGTAGCGCCGCCCACCTGCACGTACAGGTTGCCGCGCGTGCCCTGGGTCTCAAGGATGTAACCGCCGTTGCTCTCCTGCTGAGTGAGGATAGCGCTCTGGTTGTGTACACCAGCGGCGCGACGGGCCTTGATACAGTTGCTGATCTCTTCGGTGTAAACAAGGTAGTGCTTGTAGAACACACAAGGAGTACCCGGCATGGCCAGAATGAAGGCGTTGGCAGGCATGACGTTGTTCTTCAGGCAGCTGTAGTTGTCGTTTTGACCCGTGTCGTGGTTGTCGACAAAGGTCACCGAGTAGCGCTGATAGTTCGCGTCGGCGGCCAGACCCTTGTTGTTCAGGGCGCTCCAGTCACCGCCGCCAAAGGCGCTATTGATCGGATACTTCAACGCGAAGTCAAACACGGCGCTCTGGATGCGGTCGTCCTGCTTGGTGCTCTCCAGCCACCAGCGCAGGGTCTCGGCATTGCCGTCCCAGTACTCACCCACCGAGAACATGGGCTGGCTGGCCTTGTTATACAGGCCCACATAGTAGGCGGCAAAGCCCTTGCACATGTCATAACGGAAGCCGTCATATCCCAGCTCGTCCATGAGGTACTTCTGGTAAGTCTTGACGTTCTTCTGCACATTGGCGCTGGTGTGGTCCAGGTCACGGCTGCCATCGAAGTCCTCGCCCTCGTCGGCAGCGCCCGTGGCGGCATATCCAGCGGCCGTGCACTCGTCGGTGCGGCAGATGTCGGCCAGCGTCCACGATACGCTATACTCCTCACCGGTCACGGGGCCGGTAACGGTCTCGTTGGCAAAGTCAACCCAGCCGGTCTTACCGCTCTTGTGGTTGATGACCATATCCATCATCACGCTGGTGTTGTGCTCATGCAGCGTCGAGATCATCTCGCGCAGCTGAGCCTCGCTACCGAAGCACGTGTTGTGCTTGAGCCAATAGACGGGCATGTAACCCATGCTCTGAGCCGAGCCGAACTCGTCAACACTGCCCGAGTTGGGAACCCAGATCACGTCGAAGTTCTCACCCAGCTCCTGGGCCTTCTCGGTGAAGTTGGACCACTTGGTAGCCTTGAAGCTATCCCAGTAGAAGCCCTGCAGCATCACACCACCGTACATTGCGGGCCAACCCTTACCGGCAACGGGGCCACCACCGCCCTCGCGGTTGATGACGCAGGTGCGGTTAGCCAGGTTCACCGTGATGGTATAGGTGCCGGCGGGGATGCGGAAGGCCACATCGACGTTCTCGCCGTAATCGTTCAGCTGGATAGTATTACCCAGTCTCTCAGGAGTTACCCAGAAGTTGGTGCCCTCGTCGGTCGTAGCGGTGTACAGGCCCGTAGTCGCGTCAATTTCCATCGGCACGCCCACGTTGGGAGCCCAGCTGTTGCCATTCACCTCACCCAGCATGAACAAGTCACCCGAGGGTTGAGGATCGACACCACCCGCATTCTCGACAAGCAGGGTGCCGTTAGCCAGGTCCACGGTGAACTTCCATGAGCCGGCAGGAATCATAAAGGCGGTCTCGCCGGGCTGCAGGGGCATTTGAGTGCCCACGGTAACGGGGTAATCCTCGCTGCCCTCGGCACCATAGCGATAGCTGGCGATGCCAGCCCAATCCTCGGCATCATCGGCCAACTTGGTCGTGAACGAGAAGTAGCTGTAGTCCTCGTTCTCGCCGGCGGTGGTCACCGTGGCGGTGTAGAGGCCAGTAGTCGCGTCAAATTCCATCGGGACGCCCACGTTGGGGGTCCAACCGTTGCCGTTCACCTCACCCAGGATGAACAGGTCACCCGAGGGTTGAGGATCGACGCCACCCGCATTCTCGACAAGCAGGGTGCCGTTGGCCAGGCTCACGGTGAACTTCCATGTGCCGGCAGAAGTAGCTGTAGTCCTCGTTCTCGCCGGCGGTGGTCACCGTGGCGGTGTAGAGGCCGGTACCCTCGTTGTAGGCCATAGCCACGCCCACGTTGGGAGCCCAGCCGTTGCCGTTCACCTCACCCAGGATGAACAGGTCCGACGATCCGGCAGGGGTGCCGGCTTCAGCGAAGCTGAACTGGTTGTTGGAACTGTTGAAGGTGATGGTATAGTCACCGCTACCCGTGAACATGAACGAATTGCCGCCCTGGCCGCTATAGGCCGTGTAGGTCGAGCCGGTCTCGACGGGATAGTCGTTGGTCTTGGGACCCAAGCGGTAGTTCGCAAAGGTCGTCCAATCGGCGGCACCCGAGCACAGCTGAGTAGCGAACACAAAGTAGACCGTGCCGTCGATGGTGGCGTTGGCGGTGTAGGTCGTACCGCTCTGCGTCATCTGCATGCCGGCGTTGGTCTTCCATCCCCCGAAGGGGTCACTGCCCACGATATACATCGCGGCGCTGGCTTGCAGTGTCATTATCGACACAGCAAGCGCCATTAGGAATGTAAGCGTCTTTTTCATTAATTGTATAGTTTTTAGAGTTATAAAGAATGAATTTGGTTACTCAGATGGTTGGAAAGGACATGATGCCTCAATTTGTTTACTGTGCCCAAAATTAGTGATTCCTATCCACCTAGCCCTTACACGCCCCCTCGCTTTACCCCAAAAAACAATGCAATCGTTTGCATTTTCATCCCGGCCGACAGGCACCGCCATTTTTGCCCGATTATGTTGTCAGAATGGCATTTTTGGCTTATTTTTGCCCTAATCAATTCTCCATTTTATGAAGGGACACATTTATAAATATTATGTCTTGTTGATGTCGGTTTTGTTGCCCCTGGCGGCGGCAGGCTACGACTTTGAGCAAGACGGCATCTACTATACCGTGGGCGGCGACAGCGCGACGGTCACTGCCGGCGACAGCCCCTACAGTGGCTTCGTGACCATCCCCGAGGCCGTGACCCGTGACGGGCGCACCTACCCCGTCACCGCCATCGGCGGGGCCTCATTCAGGGGCTGCAAGGCGCTCACGGGCATCACGATACCCGCAACCGTCGCCACCATCAGCGATTACGCCTTCCTGAGGTGCACCGGCCTGCAGGAAGTGCACATCTCCGACCTGGCGGCATGGTGCGAGACCTCCTTCCTGGACGAGACGTCCAATCCCTGCTACTACGCCCACCATTTATACCTGAACGACAAGGAAATCACCACCCTGACCATCCCCGACTCGGTCACCACGGTCGGTCAATTCTCTTTCATCGGCTGTTCCAGCCTCGACAGCATCCACATTCCGGCCTCGGTCACCGCTATCGGCCCAAAATCATTTGCCGACTGCTCGGGGATTGCCGCCATCACCGTGGCTGGCGACAACCCCGTCTATGACTCCCGCGACAGTTGCAACGCC
>CACYSG010000081.1 GCA_902776955.1 uncultured Bacteroidales bacterium
ATCATGAGTTAATGAGACTTATTTCCTAAAAGACTGACACTGTTGGGGTCGCCTTCAGCGACGAGTCAGATAGCTTGCTCACCGGTGGTGCCTGCTGCTACACTCGCTTCGCTCGTTCCGCAGGCAGGTACCACCGGTTACTCAGAGGCCACCCTCCGGGTGCCATTCGCATGCATGGCATCTTGTCGCCGCTTCCACCCCAATGGGCACATTTCGGGCGAAATCCAACTAAAACAGATAGATTTCGCCCGAATCGCTAATATTTCGGGCGAAATCTACCTATAATTAGACATATTTCGCCCAAGATGAGGGTATCGTTATTGAAGAATTTCTCGAGGTCAGAATAAGGCCACAGTGCCATGGTTCATGCCATAGGAATAAAAGCGGTCGCAGGGTGTCACTCATTACCCTGCGACCGTAAGCTATAAAGGTTTTAAAATGTCACAAAAAGATGACCAGTGGCATCAATCCTCGGGAGCGTCATCAATCAGTTCAAGGAATTCCTCGAGCTTGGGAGTGATGATAATCTGAGTGCGGCGGTTGCGCTGCTTGCCCGCTGCCGTGTTGTTGGTTGCCACGGGGTTGTACTCGCCACGTCCACCAGCCGTCAACCTCTTGGGATTAACACCGTAGTTGTTCTGGAGCGCCTGCACCACCGATGAGGCACGCAAGCAAGAGAGATCCCAGTTGTTGCGGATGTTCTCACGCAAGATGGGCACATTATCGGTATTACCCTCGATGAGCACGTCATAGTCCTCATAGTCATTGATGATTTTGGCAATCTTGGACAGCGTCTCGGCTGCACGATCGCTGATCTCATAGGAGCCACTCTTATACAGCATGTTGTCGGCCAGCGATATATATACCACACCCTTCAACACTTGTACATCGACATCCTTGAGCTCTTCCTTGGAGAGCGAACGGGTCAACTTGTTGGTAAGCGCCAAATTGAGTGAATCGCTCTTGCTCTTCAAGTTGGTCAGGTGGCGAATATACTGGTTGCTCTCGTTGATCTGGTCCACTAGTTTCTCGATAGAGACATTAGTCTGGTTGGTATTGACCAGGCTCTTATCAAGAGACTGCTGCAACAACTCATAAGCCGCCTTGGACTGCTCGAGTTGTTCCTGAAGCGAAGAAACCCTGGCATTGGCTGCAGCGAGTTGCTCCTTGGCCTCCTGGTAACTCATACCCAGTTCCTTTGTCGTTTCAAGCAACCCCAGGTTCCTCTGCCTGCAATCTTCCAAGTCCTTTTTGCTGGCGCAACTGCTCACGAGTATCAAGCCCACCAGCATGGCCATCATCATTAAATAATTCTTTTTCATAACTTTATTGTTTAAAAATATTTTTCGCATTATTTATTAGACGGAGAAAAGTCCATAATGTTGTATCCGTTTTAAATGTTTTAACAAATCAATATCGTTTATAATGATTATTTTACAATCGAGGAGACGGGATTGCGAGGTTACGGGGGGACGGTTATCCAGTCCGAAAAATGCAGGCATTTTTCATTCAGGATAACCGTCCCCGGTCGCTAGTGGGTAGAACGGCGCCTCGGATTTGCACAATTTCATTTGGCAAATCGCTCGACTTGCACTAAATTTGCAGTCTTAAATCAAAACTACAATGAGAGACATGCCAATAGCCATATCACATAACTACTCATTGCGCGAGCACAACACCTTCGGGCTGGAAGCGAAGGCACGGCAGTTCATCGACTATAATTCAGTTGAAGAACTGGTCGAGATTCTGTCTATTCTGCGTGACAGCGGGGAACCGATATTGCACATCGGCGGCGGGAGCAACCTGTTGTTCACTAGGGATTTTGAGGGTACCATCCTGCATTCATGCATCAAATTCATCGAGGAAGTTTCCCACGACGACCAGGAGGTGGTCGTCCGTGTTGGTTCGGGTGTCAAGTGGGACGAGTTTTGTGCCGAGATGGCCCGTCGCAACTATTACGGCAGTGAGAACCTCTCCTACATCCCCGGCGAAGTCGGCGCCTCGGCCATCCAGAATATCGGCGCCTATGGCGTTGAGGTCGAATCCATCATCCAGCAGGTCGAGACCATCGAGGTCTTGTCGGGCGAGCCGCGGGTGTTCGACAAGTCGGAGTGTGAATATGGCTACCGGGACAGCATCTTCAAGAACCGCTTGCAGGGCAAATACATCGTCACGGCAGTGGTCTATCGCCTATCTACGGTTCCCGTCGTCCACCTGGACTATGGTCCGTTACAGCAGTTGCGTTCCCATGAAGGGGTACCCACGGCACAGGAAGTGCGTGACGCAGTGATCGCCATACGCCAGTCGAAGTTGCCCGAGCCCGACGAGTTGGGCAGTGCAGGCAGTTTCTTTAAGAATCCTGTCGTGCCCGTCGAGGTCTTCCGGCAGATAGCAGCATCCTACACCGATGTGCCTCACTATGTCATCAGCGAGGACGAGATCAAGATTCCCGCCGCATGGCTCATCGACCAATGCGGGTGGAAAGGGAAGCGCCACGGTGGGGCCGCCGTATATGAGAAACAACCCCTGATCCTGGTCAACAAGGACCATGCGACACCCGCCGATATCATGGAACTGGCAACACTCATTGAGCAAAGCGTTTTGGAGAAGTTCAACATCCAACTTTCTCCTGAAGTCAATTACATCTAATACAACAAAAGAACAAACAACATGGCATCATTTATCGTTGAAGGGAATCACCCTTTACATGGAGAAATCATACCTCAAGGAGCAAAAAACGAAGCGTTGCAGGTGATCTGCGCAACGTTGCTCACGACCGAAGAGGTGGTCATCGAGAACGTCCCCGACATCCTGGACGTGAACAACCTCATACACCTGCTCCAGGACATGGGCGTTACCGTTGAGCATCAAGGCAACCACACCTATCGATTCAAGGCCGAACACATCAACACCGCATTCATCGAGAGCCACGACTTTATGGACAAATGTGCCAAGTTGCGAGGCTCAGTGATGCTGATTGGGCCGTTGCTGAGCCGTATGGGTCAGATGTACTTCGCCAGTCCAGGAGGAGACAAAATCGGTCGCCGCCGCCTGGATACCCACTTCAGAGGCATCTGCAAACTGGGGGCGGAATATGAGTTTGATGCCGAGAAACGAGCCTTTAAATTCGTGACCAAGGGCCGTCTGCAAGGCACCTACATGTTGCTCGACGAGGCCTCGGTGACCGGCACGGCCAACATTGTGATGGCCGCCGTGATGGCCCAGGGCACAACCACCATCTATAATGCGGCTTGTGAGCCTTATGTTCAGCAACTGTGCAGAATGCTGAACCAGATGGGAGCGAAAATCTCGGGCATCGCATCCAACCTGCTGACCATCGAGGGCGTGGACCGCTTGCTTGGCGCCCGCCACCGCATCCTTCCTGACATGATCGAGGTGGGCAGTTTCATCGGCATGGCCGCCATGACGGGCAGCGAACTGACGATCAAAGACGTCTCGTGGGAAAACCTGGGCATCATCCCCGAGAGTTTCCGCCGCTTGGGCGTGAGACTGGACAAGCAGGGTGACGACATGTTCATCCCGCAGCAGGAGCACTACGAGGTAGAGCGTTTCCTCGACGGGTCGATCCTGACGCTGGCCGATGCGATATGGCCGGGCCTCACGCCCGACCTGCTGAGCGTGCTGCTGGTAGTGGCGACACAGGCCAGAGGCAGCATCTTGATCCACCAAAAGATGTTTGAGAGCCGTCTCTTCTTTGTTGACAAACTCATCGACATGGGCGCTCAGATCATCCTGTGTGACCCGCACCGTGCCGTCGTCATCGGTCACGACCACGACATCCGCCTGCGGGCCAACCACATGGTCTCTCCCGACATCCGCGCCGGTATCGCCATGCTGATAGCCGCCATGAGTGCCGACGGCGTGAGCCGCATCGACCACATCGAGCAGATTGACCGAGGCTATACCAGGATTGAAGAACGACTCAATGCCATCGGTGCAAAGATAACGCGCATCGACTAACACAAGCACAGCACTGCAGCGCTCTGGACAACCGCCATAGCCCCGACGGCCCGATGGAATCAACCTGACCATCGACCGCTCGGGGCTTGATTGTTCACGGCTATTTTGGGACGCACGCTTATTATTAAGGTAATAAAATAGGTTTTCAGTTAAAGTTTTATTACCTTTGCGGTTAACTAATAACCAAATCATTTTCTTGACATGAACATCACTAGAAGGCTGGCCCTGGCAATTGGGCTGATGATTACCATTTGTGCTACGGCACAGGATAACCCGTTGTGGATGCGGTATTGTGCCATTTCTCCCGATGCACGGACCATCGCGTTTTCCTATAAGGGTGACCTGTTCACGGTGGACGCCCGTGGCGGGCAGGCGCGTCAACTGACGACGAATGCCGCTTATGACGCCTACCCCGTGTGGAGTCCCGACGGGGAGCGCATCGCTTTTGCTTCGGCCCGCGAGGGCAGTCTTGACGTGTATATCGTCAACCGGGGAGGTGGCGAGCCGCTGCGGCTGACCACCGACAGCGGCGACGAGACCCCGCTGTGCTTCCTGGACGACGGGACGGTGCTGTTTGAAGCCTACGGCATACCCACGGCACAGTCCATCCTGTTTGCCAGCCGCTCCTACCCGCAGGTCTATCAGGTGAGCGTTGACGGCGGACGTGCCCGGATGTTCTCGGCAATGCCGATGCAGGACCTGAGCATCAACGCCAGCGGTGACATCCTGTATCACGACATCAAGGGCTATGAAGACCCCTACCGCAAGCATCACACGAGTTCCATCACCCGTGACATCTGGCTGAACCATAACGGCCAATTCACTAAATTGACCAGCTTCAACGGCGAGGACCGGACGCCCCGATGGGCCGCCGACGGCACGTCCTACTACTACCTGAGCGAGCAGGACGGCACGTTCAACGTCTACCGCAACAGCATCAACGGCGGGCAGCCCGTGCAACTGTCCCACCACAAGGACAATCCCGTGAGATTCCTGACCGTTGCCCGTGACGGGACGCTCTGCTACGGCTATAACGGCGAAATCTACACCATGACCAGCGGCGGTAACCCGCAGAAGGTTAACATCACCATCGCCGCCGACCGCAGCGAGAAAGAGCTGATACGCGAAATCAAGAGAGGCGGGGCCACGGCCATCAGCGTATCGCCCGGCGGCAAGGAAATCGCCTTTGTCATGCATGGTGACGTGTATGTGACCTCGGTGGAATACAACACGACCAAGCAGATTACCGACACGCCCGAGCAGGAGCGCAGCATCGACTTCTCGCCCGACGGCCGCAGCATCGTCTATGACAGCGAGCGCGACGGGGTGTGGCAGATCTACCAGACGTCCATCAAGAACAAGGACGAGAAACTGTTCACCTACTGCACCGACCTGGAGGAAGTGCGGCTCACCAACACGACCCACACGTCACTCCAGCCCAAATACAGCCCCGACGGCAAGAGTGTCGCCTTCTTTGAGGACCGCGGCACGTTGCGCGCCGTTGACGTGAAGACCAAGGCCGTGCGCACCCTGATGGACGGCAAGTACGTCTATTCCTACAGTGATGGCGATGTGTGGTTTGAGTGGAGTCCCGATAGCCGGTGGCTGCTCTCGTCCTACATCGGCACAGGCGGCTGGAACAACCAGGACATCGCCCTGGTCAGCGCAACGGGCAACGGCGAGATACACAACCTGACCGAGAGCGGCTACAGCGAGGGCAACGGCAAATGGGTGCTCGGCGGCAAAGCGATGATCTTCACCAGCGACCGTGCGGGATTCCGCAGCCACGGCAGTTGGGGCTCGGAGGACGACGTGTACATCATGTTCTTTGACCTGGATGCCTATGAGCGCTTCAGGATGACCAAGGAGGAGAAGGTCATGCGCGAGGAAGCCGAGAAAGAGAGCAAGAAAGAGGCTGCCGAGAAGGAAAAGGATGCCAAGAAAAAAGACACCAAAAAGAAAGATGCCAAGAAGAAAGGGGCCGCTGACGAGAAACCTGCGGTCACTCCCCTGCAGTTTGACCTGGAGAATTGCCGCGACCGCGTCGTGCGCCTGACGGTCAACTCGTCACGCCTGGGCGACGCCGTGCTCTCCAATGGCGGCGACACGCTCTACTATCAGGCGGCATTTGAGGGCGGCATGGACCTGTGGAAACACGACCTCAGGGAGAAAAAGACCGAAATCGTCCTCAAGAACGTGGGCGAAGGCCCCATGATGGCCGACAAAGACGGGAAGCATCTGTTCCTGTGCACCGATGCGGGCATCAAGAAGATAGACCTGGCCAAGGGCAAACCCGAGAGTGTGAACTTCGAGGCCAATTTCAACTACCGCCCCTACCAGGAGCGGAAGTACATCTTCAACCACATCTGGCGACAGGTCAAGGACAAATTCTATGTCGAGGACATCCACGGTGTGGACTGGGAAGGCTACCGCGAGAACTATCAGCGCTTCCTGCCCTACATCAACAACAACTACGATTTCCGCGACATGCTCAGCGAGATGCTGGGCGAGCTCAACGCATCCCACACGGGAGCACGCTATAATGCCGGAGGGCCCACCCTCAGGACCGCGGCGCTGGGACTCTTCCTCGACGAGAGCTACCAGGGCGACGGATTGCGTGTGGAAGAGGTCATCAAACGGGGACCATTCGCCGTCAAGAACACCGGCGTCAAGGCCGGCTGCATCATCGAGAAGATTGACGGCCATGACATCAAAGCCGGAGAAGACTACAACTGGATGCTCGACGGCAAGGCCGGCAAACCCATCCGCGTGAGCGTGCTTGACCCGAAGACCAACAAGCGGTTTGACGTCACCGTCAAGGCCATCAGCAAGGGCGAACAGCTCGAACTGCTCTACAAGCGCTGGGTGGACCGCAACCGCGAACTGGTGGACAGCCTCTCGGGCGGCCAAATCGCCTATGTCCACGTCAAGGCGATGGATAGCGAGAGCTTCCGCACCGTTTACCGCGAACTCCTCAGCGACAAGAACCGCAACCGCAAGGCCGTCATCGTCGACGAGCGCCACAACGGCGGCGGCTGGTTGCACGACGACCTGTGCACCTTGCTCAGCGGCACCCAGTACCAGAGCTTCGTGCCTCACGGTCAGTATATCGGAGCCGACCCGTTCAACAAGTGGACCAAGCCCTCGTGCGTACTCATGTGCGAGGATGACTACAGCAACGGCCACGGCTTCCCGTGGGTTTATCGCGAACTGGGCATCGGCAAGCTCATCGGTACGCCTGTTGCCGGCACGATGACCGCCGTGTGGTGGGAAACACTCATCGACCGCAGTCTGGTGTTCGGCATCCCGCAGGTGGGTTGCCGCGACATGCGGGGCAACTTCTGCGAGAACACCCCGCTCTTCCCCGACATCGAGGTCTATAACACCCCCGAGGACTACCTCACTGGCCACGACCGCCAACTCGAGCGCGCCGTCCAGGAAATGATGAAGAAATAATCCCGCACCATCACCCTTAACCCTTAACCTTTAAACTTTAAACTCTAAACATTAACCTATCATGCAATTCAAGGATAAGGTGGCAGTGGTGACAGGTGGTGCGCAGGGCATCGGTCGCTGCATCGCCGAGGAGTTCGGCCGCGCGGGCGCCCATGTGTGCGTGATTGACAAGATTGCGGTTCAACCAGGGCAGGCAAGCATGCATGACGAGGTCAATCAGGGCAGGCTGCACTTCGTGGGCGACATCGCCGACAAGACGGTGCTGGAAAAGTTCGTCGATGAGGTCATCGGTAGATATGGCCATGTGGACTACCTGATCAATAACGCATTGCCCTTGATGAAGGGCATTGATGAATGTACCTTTGAGGAGTTCCAATATGCCTTGAGCGTAGGCGTGACGGCCCCGTTCTACCTCACCAAGCTGCTTACGCCCCATTTTGCGCCTGATGCCGCCATTGTCAACATCTCGTCGTCGCGTGACCGTATGAGTCAGCCCCAGACCGAGAGCTACACCGCGGCCAAAGGCGGCATAGCGGCCCTCACCCACGCGCTGGCAGTAAGTCTTGCCGGACGTGTACGTGTCAACTCCATCTCACCGGGCTGGATAGAAACCCGCGGCATGACCTACAGCGGCCCCGACGCGGTCCAACAACCCGTTGGACGCGTTGGGACACCGATGGACATCGCCGCCATGACCTTGTTCCTGTGTTCCGACCAGGCTGGTTTCATCACGGGCGAGAACATCTGCATCGACGGCGGCATGACCCGCCAGATGATCTACCACGGCGACCACGGCTGGTCACTGGAGCAATGACGGCTCTTGCCAGAAAAGTTTATTTCGAATAATTGTCGCCGGTACCCGACTTAGGTTTGTCGGGGCCCCACTCGCGGTAACGTATCCACACATGGAGCCATGCCCTGGCGATGGAGTCCACGGCATCGGCCAGCAGCTTGACGCTGTACTCGTCAAAGTGCTGATAGGCTTCGGTCTCCTTGTATTTCGCCCATGTCGCATTACCCACATCGGTGGGTACCATTTCCTGGGCGAGCATAAAGGAATACTGGGCCACGGCCGTCATGTAGTCACGCGTGCCGTACTTGCTGTTGCCCCAACCGTAGATGAACGGTCGATTGATGATACGCTCCTCGACCGCCTTGATGAGGTCTGTCATCTTGTCGGTTGCCAGCGGGTAGCCGTCGGGGTCGTAGTAGAAGCGGTTGTTGCGCGTATCGATGCGGTAGGACTTCTTGACCTGGTCTTCCCAACTCTTCTCGATAGCGGCGTGAATCGTGCTCAGCGAGCGGGTATCGCAGTGCAACGGCATGTGCCCGTCGGCAAGATAATGGCTCATGATGTAGAAACGCATGGCCATGTGGGTCGACGACGGAAGGATGGGATTGCCCTTCTCCTCATGGTACTGTATCTTGAAGTTGTCCACAATCGTGTGGGCCATGGCGTCGCAGCGGTCCTGCAGGTTACCCTTGGAATAGATGAACGGTATTTTCTTCTTGACGATGCTGGACTGGGCCTTCATGAGGCTGTACACCTCCATCGTGGAGGGCAATGTCATGAACGTGGGCTTCTCGCCTGCCTCAAAGATGGTGTATTTCAAGCCATGGCTCACGCCTTGATCACAGAAGACCTCGTCGGGGTACCACGCTCCCTGGACAACAAAGTCCCTGTAATTCTTGAACCAGCGCACCAGCGTGCGCGCATATTTCGCTACTTCCTTCGTGGAACTTCCGGTACCCTCAACCTCGGGGATAGCGGCTTGGTCGAGTCGCTTCATGGCCATCATGGCCAACCATGCATGGGTAAATTTCTTCATAGATGATCTACATTAAAAACTTTATATCATTCTGTTATCACGGCATCCCTCGCGCCGAGGATTACCACTGACAAAGATACACCTTTTCCAGTAGTAGACAATAAAAACGCCGCTCAAAATGCAGAAAAAACCGCCCACACACGGATTCAAACCTCAAATTTCACCAATTGGCATCCGCACAGTTTTAAACAACAACTGAATCATCTGATACCTCTGAAAGCATCCGCACTGTTTTGAAAAACAACTGAAACAACAGTAAACAACTTAATCAACAGAAAAAATAATAAGGTTGTTTAAGTTGCCTGAAATAACTTTCTATATTACACGTTCCACCAGTGAGAGCACGGGTGCCATCAGCTGGGACGGTTCTAATGATGCGGTAAGCGAAGCGGCGCTATCAGTTAGAACCGGCCTTGGCGTGGGGCACAGAAATACAAAACTGGCAGCCGTTGATATAAACAACAACTGAATCATCTGAATTTTCTGAAGCTGCACAAATCGGCCGCAATTCGTGAAAATTTGGCTTAATTGTTTGCTGATGCCAATTAGTTCAATTCGTGTAATTCGTAGTTTAAAAAATGCGGATGTCAATTCGTGGAATTCGTAGTTTTAACAATGGTATTTTTTATTTAATTTTGCCATCATAATTTTCATTTGAGTAGTATGATGACGGCAAGAGAGATTATCAGGCACATGGAGTCGTTGCGTGACGAACGGCAGCGGCAGCAGTTGATGCGCTTCTTCAAAACGGGGCCTGGCGAGTATGGCGAGGGTGACGAATTCCTGGGGCTCAAAGTGCCTCAAACGCGCCAGTTGGTCAAGACCCTGGCACGTGACCTGCCTGTCGAGCAGGTGCCTGAGCTGCTGATGTCGCGGTGGCACGAGGTGAGGCTGTTCGGCCTGCTGGTGCTGGTAGAGCGCTTCGGCAAGCTGGCGACGAAACGACTGGAAAATGACGGTCAAGCCATCGCCAAAAGGGACGAGATCGTCAAGATGTACCTGCAATATGCCGAGCGAGCCAACAACTGGGACCTGGTGGATCTGTCGGCCCCCGGCCTGTTGGGACATTGGCTCATGCTGCCCTCTCTCATGGGCGACAAACAGGCTATCCTGGACGATTTGGCAGCCAGCGAGTGCCTGTGGCACCAACGCATGAGCATGGTGTGCACCTGGTGGACAACCCGCGCCGGTGACCCGTCGTGGTGCCTGCGCTATGCCACCGTCCACCTTCACCACCCTCATGACCTGATGCACAAAGCCGTCGGGTGGATGCTGCGCGAGATGGGCAAGCGTGACGGCATGGACGAGCTGCGGCAATTCCTCACGGCCCACGCAGCGACGATGCCACGCACGACCCTGCGATATGCCATCGAGAAGATGTCTCCCGAGGAACGCCACCACTGGATGAACTACCCAGCCGATTAACTAAAGGCCATCAGCACCGGTGCTGCGTCCTCATTGCCATTTGGTAATATAACCGTGCTATCGCACGGGAAATTAATAAAAAAATATTATTGTCCGGTAAAACGCATCAGTGGAAAATCCGCAGGATGTAGGGCCTCGCCTTGGCGTGGCCGCTATGAGGCAGGTTGTATATTTTTAACGCCGATTACGCGAATTAACACTGATTATTTCGCGATAATCAGCGGTTTTTTGGCATTCGTGGAATTCGAGATAAATAAGTACGCGGATGCCAAATTAGTAAAATTGGCTTCGCCGAGCTAAAGGTTCGTGGAATTCGTAGTTTTGAATAGAGGGAACGGCCACGCCAAGGCGAGGCCCTACCCGCCAGCGACCGGGTCAGGTCGGCCTCACAGGGATGAGGCGACTACTTCCAGCATCTTGATGTTCAACTCGCGGCAATCGGCGAGCAGGTTCCAAACCGCATCTTCGCTGAGCACGCCTCGCGGCAAGTCGCTCGGCAGTCGCCCGGCCTCGTCATCGTGATAGTCCTGTTTCCACTCCTCACTCCTGTTTCCACTCCTCACTGCCATAGTAGCCCTCGAGGGCCTTGACGTCTTCACGTGCGGTGGCAAATGCGTCCAGGGCGGTTTCAAGTTGACGGACGGCAGCCAACGCGCGGTTAAGGCGCTGCTCCATCAGGGTAATTCTTTCTGTCTGTTCCATATCATCTGTTAGTGATGGACGTGTCTAAATGATTTCTTCCAACGCGCCGGTTACCGAGTCAATAATAAAGCCGCGCACCGTGATGTCCCGCGGCATGAGCGGATGGCTCTTGATGGTCGTAACGGTCTTGCGGACCGACTCGGGTGTATCCTTGAAACCCTCCAGCCACGAGTCGAGGTCGATGCCGCTGTGGCGTATGGTGTCGAGCGTCTCGTCGGTGATGCCGCGGGCCGTCATCTGTTCATGGAAGTGAGAGAAACTCATGTGGCACGCGCCGCAGTTGCTGTGCGCCACCACCATGATTTCTTCCACACCCAGTTCATAGACGGCGACAACGAGGCTGCTCATCGCCGAGTCGAACGGCGAAATCACCAAGCCG
>CACYSG010000082.1 GCA_902776955.1 uncultured Bacteroidales bacterium
CAAGAAAATCGGATAAAACGCTAAAAACGTATTTGTCTTTATTCATAACTGTCTGATTATGACCGCAAAGATAATTTCAAATCCGTTCGCGCCAAAAACCGACTTAACTAACTGAATTTCAATAATTTCAAAGAACTTTTATGATTTTTTAGTGGACACTAATGAGTCGCAATTATAACACAGCCCGCAGGCCGACGATGTGCGATTACTGGCGCAGGATGTCGATCAGTTCGGCGACGCCTTGGGTCGCGGGCTTAGGGATGACGTGAACCCAGTCGGGCACAGCGGCGGGACGCGGGTCGATGTAGTAGATGGGCACATTGCGTTTCACGTACTGGATGAGCGCGGCGGCAGGGTAAACCACCAGCGAGGTACCGATGACCACAAACACATCGGCATCATGGGCCAACTGGGCAGCGGCTTCCATGTTGGGCACCGCCTCGCCAAAGAACACGATGTGAGGTCTCACATGGTCACCGTAGGGGTCCAGCGTGTCGACACTGGTCTCAATCCCCTTGTCGCTCAACTCGTCACAAGGCAAGGTGTACTCGCGCTCCTCATGACGCAGCGAACGCACCTTCATCAACTCGCCATGCAAGTGCAGCACGCTGCTGCTCCCGGCGCGCTCGTGCAGGTCATCCACATTCTGGGTGATTACTCTCACGTCATAGTCCTTCTCCAGTTCAACAAGTCCCAGGTGGGCGGCATTGGGACTGGCGGCCAACAGCTTCTTGCGCAGCATGTTGTAGAAGTTATGAATCAGAGCGGGATCGCGCAGAAAGCCCTCGTGGCTGGCGACATCCATAACGGGATAATTCTCCCACAAGCCATCGGCATCACGAAAGGTCTTGATGCCACTCTCGGCGCTGATGCCAGCACCCGTTGAAATCACTAATTTCTTCTTGCTCATAGTCGTCTTGATTATAAAGTTGTTATCTAATGTTCTCTACCCTATTCTCTAAAGCCTAATGTCTAACGTCTAATGTCTAAAGTCTAACGTCTAGCGTCTAGCGTCTAACGTCTAAACTCTAAACCCTAAACCCTAAACCCTAAACTCTAAACCTCTACTTCTTGATGCTTGTCATCAAGAAGTAGAACATCGGTTGCGATAGCAAAAATAATAAAAATTTTATAAAAACATGCACCCCAATCACATAAATCACTATCTTTGCACCGATTTTTCAAAAAATAGATATTTATTCAATGGATAAACTGAGTTACGCATTAGGCTTGAGCATGGGAGGCAACTTCATCGGCTCAGGAATTAAAAAACTGGATATCAACGACTTTGCTGATGGTCTGAGAGCCATCTTTGAAGGTGCCGAGCAGAAGATGACCTTCGACGAAGCCAAACAAATCGTTACCGATTATTTCACTAACCTCGAGAAAGAGGGCGCCGAATTGAACGAGCGCCTGGGACGTGAGTTCCTCGAGAAGAACAAGGAAACCGAGGGTGTGAAAGTTACCGCCAGCGGTCTCCAGTATCAGGTAGTCAAGGAGGGCGACGGCCAACAGCCCGGCCCCAACGACGTGGTTACCGTTCACTATACCGGCAAACTCATCGACGGCACCGTATTTGACAGCAGCGTGGAGCGTGGCGAACCCGCTACCTTTGCTGTGGGTCAGGTCATCCCCGGTTGGGTCGAGGGACTCCAGCTCATGCGCGAGGGTGCTGCCTACAGGCTCTTCATCCCGTCCAACCTGGCCTACGGTCCTCACGGCACCGGCCCCATCCAGCCCAACTCGACGCTCATCTTTGACGTCCAGCTCCTCAAGGTCGAGAAGAAGTAATTATCAAACCGACAACAGATAAGCCTTTTTATAACTGTTTCACAACAATGAAGAAGATTTTAGCAATCGCAATGGTAGCCCTGCTCATGACGGGCATGGCAAGCTGTGGCGGCAACAACACCTCCGAGACCACCAACACCGAGGAGGCTACGCCCGAATATGGCCAGCAGATCAAGGACAACAAGACCATCGGCCGTGAATTCCTGGAGGAGAACGCCAAGAACGACAGCGTTACCCAAACCCAGAGCGGCCTGCAGTATATGGTATTGAAAGAGGGCACCGGTGCCAAGCCCGGTCCCACCGACGAGGTTACCGTTCACTACACCGGCCGCCTGCTCGACGGCACTGTGTTTGACAGCAGCGTTGAGCGCGGCGAGCCCGCCACCTTCCCCCTCGACAAGGTGATTCCCGGCTGGACCGAGGGTCTGCAGCTCATGAGCGAGGGTTCCAAGTACCGCCTGTTCATTCCCAGCGAGCTGGCCTACGGCTCCAAGGGCTCAGGTGACAAGATCCTTCCCAACTCGACGCTCATCTTTGACGTAGAGTTGATTAAGGTCGCAAAGAAGAACTAAAACATTTTTATATCAACATTCAATTCATTAAAAAAACAAGTTTTATTATTATGAAGAAGATTTTAGCATTTGCAGCAGCAGGTCTGTTGACCGTAGGTTTTGTAGGCTGCAACAGCAAGGGTGCTAGCGGCAGCAGCGAGACCATGGACTCGCTGAGCATGGCTTTTGGTGACCTCTACGGCGCCGGAATGGGTCAGCAGCTGCGCGGCATGGATTCCACCATCAACATGGAGCAGGCCATCAAGGGCATGGAGTACATTGCCAACGCCGATACCAGCAAGGCCTTTATGCAGGGCCTCCAGATGGGTATGCAGATCGCTCAGCTTTATGCTGGCATCGAGCAGCAGTGCGGTATGCCCATCAACAAGAGCCTCTTTATGAAGCACCTCCGCGATGGTCTGATGGCTACCACCCCCAAGGGTCAGGAAGACATTATGAACATGCAGAGCAAGATTGAGCCCCTGCTGACCAGGGCTATGGAGCAGTCGCCCAAGGCTATCGCCAACAAGAAGAAAGGCGAGGAGTACATGAGCAAGCTCAAGAGCGACAAGGACTATACCTTCACCAAGAGCGGTATCGCCTATAAGGTGCTCGCAACCGGTCAGGGCATCAACTTCTCGGACAGCGACGTCGTTAACGTGAACTACGTTGGCCGCCACTTGGATGGCACCGAGTTTGACAAGAGCGGTGATCAGCCCGTTCCCTTCAACCTGAAGCAAGTCATCCCCGGCTTCGCCGAGATGATCCAGCTCATGAAGCCCGGTAGCAAAGTTACCGTTGTTATCCCCGGTGACCTCGCTTACGGTGCTCAGGGTAACCGCGGCATCGAGCCCAACGAGACCCTGATTTTCGACATCGAGACCCTCGGTGTACAGGACAAGAGCGCTCAGCCCGCACGTCCCCAGATCAACATTCCCAAGAAGTAATCAACGACAATAGTCCAAGATTATAGACTTAATCAGCCGTCCGTGGCAACCACGGTCGGCTGATTTTTCTTTACACATGCTAATGACATTCCCCTCACGGGCAACCCAACACCCGTATTGACAGGCGCTTCGCCCTCCTGTAGAGACGCAAAATCTTGCGTCTCCTT
The DNA here is from genome assembly GCA_902776955.1 of uncultured Bacteroidales bacterium. Taxonomy (GTDB): domain Bacteria; phylum Bacteroidota; class Bacteroidia; order Bacteroidales; family Muribaculaceae; genus Sodaliphilus. Next base: position 3,457 of record CACYSG010000082.1, read on the forward strand.
TCGTCAGGCGACACCATCTTCTACACTTGAGACGCAAAATTTTGCGTCTCTACATGGAGGATGAATTAAGATTTTCGTTGAACTGGCGCTAATTTATAACCACAGGGTGAAGTTCTCACGCTGAAGCTTGGCGTCGGGAATGAGGATGGCGATTTTGTCGTTGGTATAGGTCTGGCCCTTGACCATGTGGTCGCTGCACGAGGCGAACAGGGCCGCCATCGCCGGGTCATGACGCAGGTTGCGCATGAAAAGCACCGACCCGCCATCCAGCAGGCGGTGGAGCACTGCGTCCTCAACGGGAGCGTTGACCAGCGCCACAGGCCGGCTATCGTCATCACCCGACGCCGCCATGAACTCGTCGATAGCCACCGTCGCGTCGTTATAGCACGCTACCCTATCGAGCTGGCTCTGCAGCACGCGCACGGCAAGGGCGTTTTGCTCCAATTGCGCATCCAGCAGGTAGAGACGGCTCTCGCGATTCACCTCGAGCATGGCGATGCTCTCGACACCAGTGGCGGCACCAATCTGCAGGATGTGCCGCGGATTAAAGAAATTGGTCACACGAAACAGCAGCCGGGCCTCTTTCTCGGCGATAACGTCCATCTCGCGACGCTGGCGCCTCGTTGTGGCAGCATTGATGGTGTCGAGCAACGTGTGGATGCCTTCGTAGGCATAATAGGGCAAAGGTTGCCGCCACACGTGCCGCACAAAGCGGTAGGCGTAGGGAGAATGTATGCCGAAGCCGCCACTGCGATGGTGGCGGCTCCAAGCACTCAGATATCTTTTCCAGCCTTTCAAGGCTTTCGGGTGTTAGGCTTCCTCTTCGCTCTTAGCCTTGCGGAACTTGTCGCCGAAGAGGGCGTAGTTCAGCGCCAGCAACAAGAGCACGAAGATGGCGATGACGGCGATCTTGGCCCACGTCTCGGTCTTGCTGACCTCATCGGGGGCGAATCTGAAGTCGATTTCATGGTCGCCAGCGGGCAACTGCAGAGCACGCAGCACATAGTTCACACGGCCCATCTCGACGGGCTTGCCGTCAACACTCACCTTCCAGCCCCACGGGAAATACACCTCACTGAAGACGGCCAGACCGCCATTGGCGCTGTGGCTCTTATAAGTAAGGTGGTTAGGCGCGTAACTGGTCTCGTAGATGGTGTCGCCGGGCTGTACAGCCTTGGCGTCGCCCAACTGCTGGCGGAACTTGGAATCGGCGACGGCACTCGTGGCCGGATTGAAATTGTCCATGAAGGCCATCTCGGCATCGGCAGTGTCCACATACTTCAACGTGTCAACAAACCAGGCATTACCCAGAGCATCGGGATTGCGCTGAATCGTATTGTCATCGATGATGAAGTAACGGGCGTTGAGCATATTGAGCACCTGGATGTTGTTCTTAGCAATCTGGTTGTTGATCAGGTCGTTGTAACGCGACAACTTGGCTGCATGGTAACCGCCGATGGTCTTGTGGAAGTAGCTCGGCATCGCCTCGCCAAAGTGCTGCACGTCCATCACGCGATAGTTTATGTCCTTGTCCTGCAGGATTTGGGTATCGGCGGGACGCGGAGCGAAGGTCTGCTCGGGAACGTCATAGTGCGAGGTGAACGAGTCGGAATCGAGGTAGCGCTTGTTCACGGTATACATGTCCACCAGGACGATGCCGGCAATGACGAGCGTCGCGGCCAGCTCGTTGAGTTTGCCCTTGAGGTAAATATAGATGATACCGAAGCCCAATACCAGGACCAGCAGGCTGCGCCATGCATCACCGCTCACCAGAGAGCCGCGTACGGCCTCGATGGCAGCATCCAGACTGGGGTACTGCTGAATCTGACCCGATGCCACCAGCTGCTCATGCTCCTGGGCCGAGAAGTGTCCGAACATTCCGGGGAAGATGGCGGTCAACAAGCAGATAACTGCGCACAAGCCGAACGAGATAGCCAGCGGCAGGCGATACTTGCGCCACCCGTCAGGATCCTTGAACAGCTCGCGCAGCGCCAGCACGGCCAGGATGGGCATGGCAATCTCGGCGATGACGAGTGTCGAAGCCACCGTGCGGAACTTATTGTACATCGGGAAATGGTCAATCATCCAGTCGGTGAGCCACATCATGTTGTGTCCCCACGAGAGCAGGATGCTGATGATCGTCACGATGAGCAGCGCCCATTTCTCGGGACCCTTGACGATGAAGCAGCCCAGCAGGAACAGCGCACAGATGAGCGCGCCGACATATACGGGACCGTTGGTCATCGGCTGGTCGCCGAAGTATTGAGGAATCTGGTCCAGAATCTGATAGTCTTGCTGGGTCATATTACCGGTATTGACCATTTTCTCGGCTTTGGGTACGGTACCCAGCGAGAGCATGACGTTGCTGCCGTGCTCGGGCTTGATGGTTGCACCACCTTTCACGTTGGGGATGAGCAGGGTGAAGGTTTCGTCCTTGCCATAGCTCCACTGGGTGATGTAATCCTTGTCCAGACCGCCGTCAGTGGGTTTGGAAACGACGTCATCACCCTGTACCTTGAGCTCGCTGTGACCACCACGGATGGTCTCCTGGGAGTACTTATAGGTCAGGTACAGGTTGGGCGCATTGGCTGCCAGAGCCAGCAATGCAGCCACGGCCAGCGAGCCGGTGGCGATACACCAGCGGGCCACCTTCTTGTCCATGATGGCCTTGACCAGGAACGCGATGACCAGCGCCACGATGATAAACATCGAGTAATAGGTCATCTGCACATGGTTGCTCTGCAACTGCAGTGCGGCAAAGAATGCCGCCACGGCAGCGCCGCCCAGATATTTGCCGCGATAGCACCACACGATGCCTGCAATCGTCGGCGGGATATAGGCGAGGACGAGCAGTTTCCAGATGTGTCCCGCGCCGATAAGAATGAAGAAATAACTCGAGAAGGCATAGGCTATGGCGCCCAGTACCGCATAGTACCACCTCACCTTGAACGAAAGCATCAGCAGGAAGAAGCCCATCATCAGCACAAACAGCCAACCCACAGGCGTGGGGAAGCCCAGCTGATAGAGGTAACGGACGGGGGTAAGCCACTTGGTGCCCTCGTAGGTGGGAGCGATCTGGAACGTGGGCATACCGCCAAACAGGGCGTCGGTCCATAAGGATTTCTCGCCCGTTTCCATCTCAAAAGCGTTGACCTCCTGACTGTTGGCGAAGCCCTGCATCATGTCGTTCTGCTGCAGCACATCACCGTTCAAGACATTGGGATAGAAATAAATCCACGAGATTGCGGCGAAGGTAAATACCGCAATCAAGAAGTGGATCACGTCGCCCAGCGACAGTGACCCGATCAGTTTCTTGTCTAAATTACTCTTCATTATCGTTGTTGATTATGGTTTTCTATGATTACAACCTGCAAAGGTACGCAAAAGTTTCAAGTTTTCAGTCCTATGTGACCAGTTTTTGACCTTTTATATGGGCAATAACGAGGGGAATATGCGGTCCTTAACTAAAAACCTGCACATTCCCCTCGTGATGATTATACCCTTATGGCCTAAGAAAAACTATGGCACAGCTGTACGCGGATGCCAATTTCTAATTAGTCCAATTCGTCCAATTAGTCCAATTAGTCCAATTAGTCTAATTCGTAGTTTCTCAAGAAAATCAGAATTCGGTGAATGACAACGGCATCGTATCCTTGAAACTGTCGATGATGTAGATTTTCTCCTTGCCGGCGAGAATAAGTTCGATGGGATGACCGTTTTTCTCAAATTCGAGGAAGGCCTGGCGGCAAACGCCGCAAGGTGCGGTGGGTTCCTCGACAAATTCTTCTCGGGTGAAAGAAGTGATGGCAACCGACTTTACCGGAACACCGGGATATTTTGCTCCTGCAGCATAGAGTGCCGAGCGCTCGCCGCAGATGCCCGCAAAGGCCGCATTCTCTTGATTTGCACCGATAAATATCTCGCCATTATCGAGCATCAGGGCCGCTCCCACCTTGAAATTACTATAGGGTGAATAGGAGTGGGTAGTGGCCTCTCGAGCGAGGTCAACTAATTTTTTTTGCTCTTCGGTGAGTTCATTATAAGAATAAACCCTTACCTTTGTGGTGATTTTTTTTTCGGTCATAGAAATTATGAGTTTTAACTTTGAACGCAAAATTATAGATTTTTTTCCGATAAACAAGCGAATTTTTGGATTTTGCTTGTTTTTTGCGGTGTTTTGCGCTTTTTCGGCCACCGCACAATCCAAGCAACAACGATATCTGGACTACATTGAGCGCTACAAGACCGTTGCCCTGCAGCACGAGCGGCAATTCGGTGTCCCCGCCAGCATCACCCTGGCTCAAGGCATTCTGGAGAGCAGCGGCGGCCAGAGCAAGATGGCACAAGAGGCCAACAACCACTTCGGCATCAAGGCCTATCACTGGCAGGGCGAGGTGTACGGGCAAGGCGACTCACTCAGGAGCGTGGGCTACCGCAAGTATGGTGCCCCCGAGGATTCATTCCTTGACCATGCGATGTTCCTCAAGGGTCCGCGTTACAGCGTCCTGTATGAGTTTGACGTGACCGACTACCGCAGTTGGGCACAGGGGTTGCGCGACTGCGGCTATGCCGAGGATGCGAACTACCCGGCCAAGCTCATCAAGATTATTGAGCAATATGAACTCTACTCGCTCAACGGCGGCAAGCGCCTTGACGGGGCCATCGTCCAGCAGACCGACGACAACGACGATGAGCAGCCCAGCACCCGCTGGCACCACCGCAAGCGTCGCAACAACTCCCAGCAGACTGCTGCAGTCAGCAACCAGGACGAGGAGAAAATGCCGACCTACACACCCATGCGTCAAGGGCGTGTCCTCTCGAGCGCCGACAATGATTAAGCAGAGATAAAACTATTCTCGATTAACTATTCACTGTTAACTAAAAATATACTATCTTTGCATCATCTAATGAACCTAACTTAATGTCAAACCTTTAAATAATAGAATTTTATCATGTTTGGAAAATTCCAGGAACATCTCCAGAAGGAGCTCGCCGACATCCAAGCTGCCGGTTTGTACAAGAACGAACGCATCATCACCACGCCGCAGCGCGCCGACATCAAGGTGAAGCCCAACGACGAGGTGCTGAACTTCTGTGCCAACAACTATCTGGGCCTCAGTGACAACAGCCGCCTCATCAAGGCTGCCACCGAGACCATGTCACACCACGGCTACGGCATGTCATCGGTACGCTTCATCTGCGGTACCAGCGATATCCACAAGGAACTTGAGGCTGCCATCGCCGACTATTTCCACACCGAGGACGCCATCCTCTACGGCTCATGCTTCGACGCCAACGGTGGTCTGTTCGAGGCCCTGTTGACCGAGGAGGACGCCATCATCAGCGACTCGCTGAACCACGCATCGATCATCGACGGCGTGCGCCTGTGCAAGGCTAAACGCTACCGCTATGCCAACGCCGACATGGGCGAGCTCGAGGAGTGCCTCAAGCAGGCCCAGGAGCAGCGCTTCCGCATCATCGCAACGGACGGCGTGTTCTCGATGGACGGCAACGTGGCTCCCATGGACAAGATCTGTGACCTGGCCGAGAAATATGACGCCATGGTCATGGTCGATGAGTCACACTCGGCAGGTGTCGTTGGCCCGACTGGCCACGGTGTAGCCGAGCAGTACAACATCTACGGCCGCATCGACGTCTTCACCGGCACGCTGGGCAAGGCCTTCGGCGGTGCCATGGGCGGTTTCACCACCGGTCGCAAGGAGATCATCGACATGCTGCGTCAGCGCTCACGTCCCTACCTGTTCAGCAACAGCATCGCTCCCGGCATCGTGGGTGCCAGCATCGAGATGTTCAAGATGCTCAAGGAGAGCAACGCCCTGCACGACAAGTTGGTGGACAACGTGAACTACTTCCGTGACAAGATGATAGCCGCCGGCTTCGACATCAAGCCCACCCAGAGCGCTATCTGCGCCGTGATGCTCTACGACGCCAAGTTGTCTCAGGACTTCGCTGCCGAGCTGCAGAAGGAAGGCATCTACGTTACCGGTTTCTACTATCCCGTTGTGCCCAAGGGCCAGGCCCGCATCCGCGTGCAGGTATCGGCCGGTCACGAGCGTGAGCACCTCGACAAGTGCATCAACGCCTTCATCAAGATCGGCAAGCAG
>CACYSG010000083.1 GCA_902776955.1 uncultured Bacteroidales bacterium
TAGGGGGTCCAAACTTATTATTAGCAGTAGTTCTAAGGAACATCAAAACACCCTTCTAAGGAAGGACAAAAGTGTCAACGATGTCCTGAGCTACGACATTTAACCTTTAAACTGAATCCTCTCTAAACTCTACACTCTAAACTCTAAACTTCAGTCTCTTGAAATGTGCATTTCAAGAGAGTGAATAATGATGTTCTGCCATGTAGCGCCACAGCGGGGCGGCCATGAGGGCCTGTAGCTGACGGTTCTCGCGTAGCATCGTCTCGACCTCGTCACGCGTGAGCAGCAGCACGGCGATGTCTTCGCCAGCGTCAAGGTGCTGGTCGCTGACGCGTTCCACGCCCTCGGCTAGGAAGCAGTGGGTGATGTTGTCACAGATGCTGGGGTTCTGGCCCACGGTCATGATTTCGCGCCAGGTGCCGCCGCCATAGCCTGTCTCTTCGAGCAGCTCGCGCCGTGCGGCTTCGATGGGCGCTTCTCCGTCTTCCACCACGCCGGCACACAGTTCGTCGAGCACCACGTCCATTGCATGGCGGTACTGCCTGACCATGACGAACATGCCATCCACCGTGATGGCGATGATGTTGACCCACTCGGGGTATTCCAGCACATAGTGCTCGGGGTTGATGCGCCCGTCGGGCAACTGCACCTTGTCAACTCGGGCGGTGAGCCACGGCCGCTGGATGATGTAGCGGCTCTCGAGCGTGGTCCATTTCTTGATTTCCTTTGCCATATGATAAAATGATTCTAACAATTATATAACGAGGAATTGCCCCGAATGGTACTTGATAACGAAAAAAACACTACCTTTGTGCTCGTGGACAAGAAAACAACGACACAGAAAGAGGCGGCCGAGGAGAAGCTCTGGTATGCCATCCGGGTGACTTACAACCGTGAGCTCAAGGTCAAGGACGACCTTGACGCACGCGGTATTACCAACTTCGTACCCATGCAGTACCGGCGCGAGGAGCGCAATGGCGTGATGGTCAAGCGACTTGTTCCCAGCGTTCACAACCTTATCTTCATCCTCATGACTCCCACCGAGATGAGGGAGTACAAGATGTCGACCGCGTTGCCTATCCGTTACATCATGGACCGCGTGAACCACAAGCCCATCACCGTGCCCACGCGGGAGATGGAAAACTTCATCAAGGTCGCTGGAACCTTCGATGAGAAGCTCGTCTACCTCTCACCCGACATGGGCAACTTTGTCCGCGGCGAGCGCGTGCGCATCATCGGCGGCATGTTTGCGGGAGCCGAGGGCATCTTCGTGCGCGTCAAGGGTGACCGACGGGTTGTCGTCAATGTCGAGGGACTGGTGGCTGTGGCCACGACCTTTGTCCATCCCTCGATGATAGAGAAAATCACCGAGCGCGACGATAACACATTGGATAACGCTCTGTAAGAATTTTGAATCAAGAGTTCCTGACAACAAAAAACCAAGGACTAGAAACAATATAACAATGAACGATAACAAGCAGAAAGTCGCCCTCATCACGGGTATTACCGGACAGGACGGATCCTATCTGGCCGAGTTCCTGCTGGACAAGGGTTATGAGGTGCACGGCATCCTCAGACGCAGCAGCAGTTTCAATACGGGACGCATCGAGCACCTCTACCTCGACGAGTGGGTGCGGGACATGAAGCAGCGACGACTCATCAACCTGCACTACGGTGACATGACCGACAGCAGCTCCCTGATCCGCATCATCGAGAAGACCAAGCCCGACGAAATCTACAACCTGGCTGCACAGAGCCACGTCAAGGTGTCGTTTGACGTGCCGGAATATACCGCCGAGACCGACGCTGTAGGCACCCTGCGACTCATCGAGGCCGTGCGCATCGCCGGACGTGAGAAGGTGACCCGCATCTACCAGGCCAGCACCAGCGAACTGTACGGCAAGGTGCAGGAAGTGCCCCAGAGCGAGACCACGCCGTTCTATCCCCGTAGCCCTTATGGTTGCGCCAAGTTGTACTCCTTCTGGATCATGAAGAACTACCGCGAGAGCTACGGCATGTTTTGCGCCAATGGTATCCTGTTTAACCATGAGAGCGAGCGCCGTGGCGAGACCTTCGTCACCCGCAAGATCACCATGGCCGCGGCACGCATCGCCCATGGCCTGCAGGACAAACTCTACCTGGGTAACCTCAACGCACTGCGCGACTGGGGATATGCCCGCGACTATGTGGAATGCATGTGGCTCATCATGCAGCAACCCGAGCCCGATGACTTCGTTATCGCCACGGGCGAGTACCATTCGGTGAGAGAATTCTGCACGTTGGCTTTCAGTCGGGCCGGTATCGAGCTGGAGTGGCAGGGTGAAGGCCTCGCCGAGAAAGGCCTCGACAAGGCCACGGGACGTGTGCTCGTGGAGGTGGATCCCAAATACTTCCGCCCCGCCGAGGTGGATCAGCTCCTGGGTGACCCCACCAAGGCCAAACGGCAACTGGGCTGGAACCCCCGCAAGACTTCATTCGAGGAACTTGTCCGCATTATGGTCGATTATGACATGCAGCACATCAAGATAATTCACCACCTCAAGTAATCTGTCCAATAAGTCAAATAAGACTAATCGGTCCAATCAGTCCAATCAGTCCAATTAGCCCAATCAACAACCAGTCATGGAAAAAGACTCCAAAATATATGTCGCCGGCCATCGCGGACTCGTCGGCAGCGCCATCTGGAACACCCTGCAGCACAAGGGATATACCAACCTCATCGGCCGCACTCATGAGGAACTCGACCTGATGGATGCCGTGGCTGTGCGTCGCTTCTTTGATGAGGAACGGCCCGAGTACGTCGTGCTGGCTGCGGCCCATGTGGGCGGCATCATGGCAAATCTGAAATACCGTGCCGACTTCATCTTCCAGAACCTGGCTATCCAGCAGAATGTCATCGGCGAGAGCTGGCGTCACGGTGTGAAAAAGTTGCTCTTCCTGGGCAGCACCTGCATCTATCCCCGCGAGGCGCCCCAACCGATAGGCGAGGATGCCCTGCTCACCTCACCGCTGGAGTACACCAACGAGCCTTACGCCATCGCCAAGATTGCAGGCCTCAAGATGTGTGAGTCGTTCAACCTGCAATATGGCACCAACTTCATCGCTGTCATGCCCACCAACCTTTACGGCCCACGTGACAATTTCGACCTCGAGACCAGCCACGTCATGCCTGCGATGGTGCGTAAGATGCACTTGGCCAAGATGCTCAACGAGGGCGATATCGACGGCATTCGCGCCGACCTGAACCGACGTCCCGTCGAGCATGTCAACGGCAAGGCCGTTGATGAGCAATTGATGGCGATACTCGAGAAGTACGGAATCTTGCCCGACCGACTGCTCCTGTGGGGCACCGGAGCACCGATACGCGAATTCCTCTGGAGCGAGGATATGGCCGATGCCAGCGTCTATTGTCTGGAACATATCGACTTCAAGGACGTGCGCGGCACGGGCGATGAGGTGCGCAACTGCCACATCAACATCGGTAGCGGCAAGGAAGTCACCATCAAACAGTTAGCCGAACTGGTCAAGGCGACAGTAGGCTACTGCGGCACCATCGAGTGGGACGCCACTAAGCCCGACGGCACCCTGCGCAAACTCACCGACGTGAGCAAACTGCACGCCCTGGGCTGGCACCACAGCATGGAACTCGAGGACGGCGTCCCCGCCCTCTACCGCTGGTACCTCAACAACTGAGGCCAACGCGCCAATCTTGACCATTTTGAAAACCACTCATACAAGGTTTGACATAATGAAGTGGACCCCAAAAGTCGGACAAAAAACTTTTTGGGCCCACTTCATTATGGTTTGGGATTCGCCTCGCCTTGGCGTGGCCGCAATTCGTGTAATCTGGCGTAATTGAATGCGGATGCCAATTTGTTTTATTCGCGAAATTCGTAGTTTTTATTTGCCTCATAGCGGCCACGCCAAGGCGAGGCCCTACATCCCGCGGATTCTCTACTGATGCGTTTTACCGGACAATAATTATTTTAATGAGACGCAATCGACGATAAACCAGTTGGTTGGGTCTCCTTGTTTCTTGTGCCAGGTAGTTACATCTCGCGGATGGTGATGCCGAAACCTCCGGCTCGTGCCATACGGATTTTCATGAGGCTCTTGGCAGTCACCTTCTTGCGGGTGATGGTATAGGCCTGTGGGTTAGTCTCATAGTCTGCGTCCTTGGCATCGGCATAGATGGTGGCCTCATACTTGACACCGGGTTTCAGGAAATCAAGCTTGAAAGACACCTCACGGGCATGGTCGTCGTTGATTCCTCCAACGTACCACACGTCTCGTGCCTTGGCACCGTAGAGGTCGGCAGCGGTAGCACCTTCGGGAAGGGCATAGATGAACTTGGCAGCACCGCTCACCATGTCTTTCTTGCCATCGGGCAGTTGGGCGACGCCCTCTGCGGCCTTGTTGACTGTGGACAGCTTGGGATGGCGGGCCGTGACCATATACTCTCCGGGCTCGGCCATGAGATAGATGCTCTTGTCCCAATCCACCGCAACGTCCTTGATGAACTGGAAGGCGTCCATGAAGCGGGCGTAGTTCTCGGGCAGGTCGGCAGCCATCTGCAATGGTGAGTAGAAGGTGACATAGAGGCCCAACTGGTTGCAGATGGTGTGACGCATCTTGTCGGCCCAGCCACTGACTTTCTCCAAGTCCATCTCGAAGATGCCGGGCGTGAAGTCCATCGGTCCGCCCTGCAGGCGCGTGAAGGGATAGACGGCAGTCTGACCCGGGTCGATGCCGGCGCGGAACTCGTTGCCCATGGCGCTCTCATTGCCGATCATGTTGGGCCAAGTGCGGCACAGGCCCGTAGGACGCACGGCCTCGTGGGCATTGACCATAATGTGGTGCTTGGCGGCCTCGGTGATGGCACGGTGGTAGTGGTTGATGAGCGGCTGGCTGTAGTGGTACTCGCCATAGGGGATGATCTTGCCCACATAGCCACTCTTGACGGCGTCATAGCCATATTGGTTCATCAGGTTGTAGGCTTGCTCCATCCATCGCTCATAATTGACCGTCGATGAGGAGCTCTCGTGGTGCATGATCAGGCGGATGCCCTTCTTGTGGGCATAAGCGTTGAGGGCGGGCAGGTCAAAGTCGGGGTAGGGGGTGATGAAGTCAAAGACGAAGTCTTTCTGCTTGCCGTACCAGTCTTCCCATCCTTCGTTCCAGCCCTCGATGAGCAGGGCGTCAAAGCCGTTGTCGGCGGCAAAGTCAATGTAGCGTCGCACGTTATCGTTGTTGGCTCCGTGCTTGCCATGAGGCTTGGAATGGGCATAGTCGGTCTTGCCCAGTTGCACCGAGGGATAGTCGTTGGTGTAAGACCACTGGCTTTTGCCGCTGATCATTTCCCACCACACACCCATATACTTGGTGGGGTGGATCCATGACACGTCCTCGATAGCGCAAGGCTCATTGAGGTTCAAGATGAGTCGTGATGCAAGGACATCGGTAGCGCTGCGGCAAACCATAATCGAGCGCCACGGTGTCTTGCAGGGTGCCTGCATACGGCCTTTCACGCCCTCGGCATCGGGAGTGAGCCAAGTGCGCAGCACGAAGTTTTTGTCGTCCAGGTCAAGGCTGGTCGTAGGGTAGTCCAGCACTGCGGCCTCGTGGATGTTGATGTAGAGTCCTTGGTCGGTTTTCATCTGTAAGGCAGTCTGGACGCCTGTTGGCGAGAATGCGGTATTGGGCCAGCCGCAGCCCGTGCGGGCCTTCGGGGTCAACTCCCGTACTTGCGACAGTCGGGAACGGGTTGGTCTGAATTCCTGGGTGGAATAGTCGCCGGGAATCCACCAGGCGATGTGGTCGCCTGTGAGTGCAAACTGCGTCAGTTCTTCATGGATCATGAAATAGGTCAACGCATTCTCCATCGGGAATTCGTAGCGGAAGCCCATGCCGTCGTCATACACGCGGAAGCGCACGTGCATGGCAACAGGCTTCGCCCCTTCCTCAACGGCTGGTTGTTGCAACTTCACTAACAGTTCATTGTAATGGTTGCGGATGGAGGCCTCCTCGCCCCACACCGGTTCCCATGTCTCGTCAAACGATGACCTCTGCTGGTCGACAAGGACAAAGCCGCCGGCCAGTTGCAGTCTTCCCTTGAGCTCGAAGCCCAAGCGTGAAGGCAGGATGACCGCTTGATCGCAGTAGTCCAGCGAATAGGTGGGAACACCGTCGGGTAGAGCAAACGTCATGACTAAATTCCCATCGGGGCTCGTCATAGTGATTGCATCGCCACGCTGGGCTGCACATGGAATAAAGGTTGCTAGGGTGGCAACCGCAGCTATCAAAATGGTTTTGAATGATTTCATCATTGTGCTTATTTATTTGTCAGTTTTGAGCTCTGAGGATAATCGCTAATATCGGATCTGCTATCATAACGAAAACGCCCAGATCCGCATGGTTTACTTTACAATTACGATGTTACAATAATACCGTTAAAGTATACCGTTTTGTAAGCACTGCAAAGATACGAAAAGTTTGTTGTTCATTTTTTGTTATGGATGATTATTTCTTTGCCCTGACTTGGTGGGATGTGTTGGTCAAATTCACGGGATATGTGCTCATAGCCTGTTTCCAATGAACGGCTTACTACAATTCAAAGTTGGCACGGCAATTGCGGAGATAGGTTCAAACTCATAATTTTGGAGGTTTTTTAGGGTTAAACATGATTGTCAGCATGGCTCGGGAGAGTAGTGCTGATTTTTTTGCTCACTGGGGCTGCAGCCAATAGACATTGACCGAAATAATATAGTAACGTGCGAACAACGACTCCAGATTAAAATGGCCGTTGGCGTTTTTTATATGACATTGGATTGGTTTTATGAGCAATTCGGCGTATATTTGCATCGATTTAAAAGATTCATTCACTTTATTGCCCAATCACGATGAAAAAGATTATGATTATTGATGTCGGCCACAACAAGGCTATGAACATTATGGATTCATAATGGAAAATGTACAAATTGGGCGAATGATTATAAGAATAAAAATTGATTGAGCTATGAAACGAGAACTTTCGGGCGGATGCGGTATCCTTATTCTGGCTTTTGTGGCCCTGTTGATTATCGTCGGCATCGTTGCCGTGTTTGACATGCGCGCCGAGGGTGACGGGGGCAGTGCGGCCTTAGGGCTGCTGGTGTTCGTCGCCATGCTGTCGCCGTTCATCTACTGGGGCTATGTGATGCTGTACAAGTTTTTGCGCCCCGGTGAACCGGTAAGATTCAGCAAGAAGATGACATATATGGGCGGCGCGGCGTTGCTGGCCTTGGTCATCTTTGCGTTGTGGGCAGCCCTGACGGGTAAGCAAGGTCCCAAAACGCCCGATCCCATCACCGAGATTGCCCAGGAGCCTAAGGAATCCAAGGACAGCGTGGTCATCACCGAGGTGATGGAAGGTGACCCCTACAAGGAACTGGATGAGCTCATCGGCCTGGAATCGGTCAAGGAAGAGGTGCACACTATCGCCAATTTCGCCAAAATCCAGCAGCAGCGCAAGGCGCAAGGCCTGAAAGTGCCCAAGATGTCATTCCATCTCGTGTTCACCGGCAGCCCAGGCACGGGTAAGACCACCGTGGCGCGCATCGTGGCACGCATCTACAAGGACCTGGGAATCCTCAAGAGCGGACACACCGTGGAGACCGACCGCTCGGGCCTTGTGGCCGAGTATGTGGGACAAACCGCCACCAAGACCAACGCCGTGATCGACTCGGCGCTCAACGGCGTGCTGTTCATCGACGAGGCCTATGCCCTGGTGCCCAAAGATGCACACAACGACTACGGGCAGGAGGCCATATCCACCCTGCTCAAGCGCATGGAGGACGACCGCGACAAGTTGGTGGTCATCATTGCCGGCTATCCCGACGAGATGCAACGCTTCATTGACTCCAACCCGGGCCTGCAGTCACGATTCACACGCTACATCAATTTCCCCGACTACACCGAGCAGGAACTGTATGACATCTTCCAGCTCTACCTGACCAAGAACCAGTATACCATCACGGACGATGCGGCCCAACTGCTCAAGGACAACCTGAACTATGTCGTAGCCCACAAGACCAAGAACTTCGGTAACGCCCGTTATGTGCGCAACATCTTCGAGCGCGCCGTCGAGCAGCAGGCCAACCGCCTGTCAGCCAAGTTCAGCATCGGCGATGACGAGCTGTCCGTGCTGACCAAGGAAGACATTGAAAACGCCTTCAAGGCAAGGAAATAATTAAGAGCGAACCATCATGACCAGATTTTTCATCCCATTCATCGTACTCTTGATGGCATTGGCGACCATGCCGTCCCATGCCCAGGAGATAACTAAAGACGAGATGGCCAACATCCGCGCCGCCTATAGCGCCGCCAAAGAGAAAGTGGAACTCAACAGCCATGCCCAGGAGCAGAACGTGCCCCGCAGCGACATGGAAATCGTCAGCCATTACGTTATCCCCGGCTGCGGCCCCACCGAGGAAATCATCCACTACTACTTCACCCTCGACGAGGACCCCGTGCTGGGAACACCCTATTACAAACTCTACTTCATCACCACCAGCTATAACGTGGCGGCCCGCAAGTACTATCAAGAATTCCTTTTTGGCGAGGATGACACCGACCTGCTGTTCTTCTTCCAGCGCAATGACGCCCTGGACGGCGGCACCGACGAGACACGATATTACTACGGCAAGAGCGGCGTCCACAAGGCCATCAAAGGAACCGCCGAACTGGACGAAGTCTTTGCCGCCCGCAAGGCCGAAGAACTGAAAACCGCCTTCACCCTCCTCATGAACCGAGATTACTAATAACCCGCCCTCAAATCTCCTCAAAAACAGAGATCATCGATAACCGCCCTCATCGCCCTCCTGGGCAAAGATTATCGAAACCCCAACGGCTTATTAATGATTTTTTAGAATTCCAACCAAATCATCCCATAACTTTGGCACGGTATTTGTACATCCCCTACCGAACTCATAATTTTTGGAGAATTATGAAAACCCTTTATTCATCGGGGTTTCAAGAGATCTGTACATAAAAAGTGTACAAAGATTTTTCTACCTCAAATTTAGCCATTTTTAACTTGCAAATATAGCTATTATTTGCCACTCCACCAAGGAAATGGCCTATTATTATTTTTGATCCTGTCAAAAGCTTCTTTTTATCTATCTTCCCCCAACAATACCTTAATGCTCGATACAGAATGCCCTACATATGGAGTTGCATCAAATCGTCCTTGGATATAGGCTTTTTCCGCATCCATATTCTCGCGGAAATCCTTGAAATCATATAAAGAATAGACTTCAGTTGCACCATGTCCGGACTTGTTGACGAATACAATTTGGTCACGTCTAAGCCTCTTT
>CACYSG010000084.1 GCA_902776955.1 uncultured Bacteroidales bacterium
GTATGGCGCCAACGACCTGCCCAAGGGTCAGATGAAGGGCGACATCCTGTTCAACCTCGACAGCGAGACCTGGGGCAAGTTCGTCATCGGTAGCGCCGGTGGTATCGACGTTACCTGCACGCGTAAATACAACGAGGTGAAGACCGCCAGCGGCGACACCGCCGTGCGCATCACCCTCAAGGGCCTGAAGGGCGGACACAGTGGCCTCGAGATCCACGAGGGCCGCGCCAACGCCAACAAGCTCATGGCACGCCTGCTGCAACTCGCCATCGTTGACCACAAGGCCCGCCTCGTGAGCTGGCATGGCGGCAACATGCGCAACGCCATCCCCTTCAAGGCCGAGACCGTAGTCGTTGTTCCCGAGGATAACCTCAAGGGCTTGAAAAAATTGGTCAAGACGATGAAGGCCCAGTTCGAGAGCGAGTTCAAGTTCATCGAGGACACCGTCGACCTGACCGTGAAGGCCATCGACCGTCCCAAGATGAAGATAGCCCTCGACGACCAGACGACCATCCTGCGCGCCCTGTACGCCTGCCACGACGGCGTCGTTCGCTTCATCCCCGCCTATCCCAACGTGGTTGAGACTTCCAGCAACCTCGCCATTATCGACATCGAGGACGGCAAGGCTTCGGTGAAGATTCTCGCCCGCTCGGCCCGCGAGGACATGAAGGACTACATCGTCAAGATGCTCATGACCTGCTTCCACCTTGCCGACTTCAAGGTAGAGACCGGCGGTGACTACATCGGCTGGGATCCCAACCCCGACAGCGAGGCCCTGCACATGCTCCTCGACCTGTACAAGCAGCTCTTCAACGAGGAAGGCATCGTGCAAGTTGACCACGCCGGCCTGGAGTGCTCCATCATCCTGGGCAAATACCCGCACATGGACGTTGTGAGCTTCGGACCCACCCTGCGCAGCCCGCACACCACCATCGAGCGTGCCTACATCCCCGCAGCCGAGCCCTTCTGGCGTCTGCTCGTTAAGGCCCTCGAGGAGGCCCCCGTCAAGAAGTAATTAGTAACTTTTTCATAACGTCGATTGCCGCAGGTCGCCGCGATGGCCCCTGCGGCATTTTTTGTGACGCACTGAAAGAGAAAATAAATACAACAAGCACAACAACAAGCACAAGGGCATCCGCGCACTTGAAAGTTAAAGACAACTACAACAACTTTGACAACCATTGTAACTATAGCCACTATGACAACTATAGTTACTATTTTGCCATGGCATCCCCGTCACCAGCCCAGCCTATCGGTCATCTTCACGAATTAAATACTCACGCCATGGGGATTCACATCCCGTCATGGCGTGAGTCATTGAAAAATGTAGCAGGATTTACAGTCGTTCCTTATACCAAGGGCGCCCTTCAGATAATTCAGACCATTCAGTTGTTTATTCGGCCTCAGGTCGGAATTCGAGGATGTCGCCGGGGGTGCAATCCAGGGCGTGGCAGATGGCGTCGAGGGTGGAGAAGCGCACGGCCTTGGCCTTGCCGGTCTTCAGAATCGAGAGGTTAGCCACAGTGATGCCCACGTGTTCACTCAGCTCGTTGAGCGACATCTTGCGGCGGGCCATCATCACATCAAGATTCACGATAATCATAGCGCAGTTGAAGGGTTTTAGATGGTTAACTTCTGTTCCTCGGCAGCGTCACAGGCCAACTTGTAGAGCATGGCAACGAGTACTGCCACAATCGCATAGACAAATGGCGTATCGGTCAGACACCATTCATAGTGATCAGTGGCCGAGCAGGCAAAGCCCATATTGTCACTGATGAACGAGTGGATGGGCAGTACCACGGCCATAACCCACAACAGCACCACATTGGCACGATTAAAAATCGTTCCCCCTTTCAGGTACTTGAGGATGTTGAACACAAACGCAGCCATCAGCCCCGCCAACGTGATAATCAGGATACGGTTGATGACAAACATAGTCAACTTGCCGCCCATGTTCGGCGAGCCCCAATTGATGACCCCATGACCGCTGCCAGTCGTCAAGACGAAATAGCTCTGAATAGCATAAAACGCCACCCACATGAGGGTGCAGATGAGTGCCAAAACGCACACGATTTTTAATGTTCTTCTAGATGTCTTCTTCATAATGTACAATTCTTTTAGTTCATAATCACGCCGCAAAGATATATCAATTTATCGAAAAACAATAAATTTATCATGATATTTAAGATATTTTAATTGTTTTACAAAACAAACCTTAGCATAGTTTTCCTTTCACACTGTACAATATTGAGTTGTAAAGCAATTTTGAGGGCTCTTCACCTTAAAAATCGTGAGTTCGACGAAAAAACACTCTAGAGCTCAATAGATTAGCCAGCTGTGTCTTGTAGAGACGCAAAATCTTGCGTCACCATGCGGCAGGAGTCACTATCTGGACGGAAAGGAGAAGCAAAATTTTGCGTCTCTACATAGCGAATGAATTCAGCATCAGAACTTTTTTCGCCTTTTCATCCACGCATGCATGTGGGTTTCTATATTACACGTTCAACCAGTGAGAGCACGGGTGCCATCAGTTGGGACGGTTCTAATGATGCGGTAAACGAAGTGGCGCTATCAGTTAGAACCGTCCCAATGATGCACCGCTCTCGCCGCTGTCACCATAGCCAGAAAATCTCACAAGTGTAATTACCATCACTTCTCTGCTTTAATGGCGGACTTTGCTTAGCGGATAAACCAGGATTCACTCTTCTCGGCCTTGCTGTTTGGGGGAAGTGCCAACAAAATACCACATGACTATCCAAAAGACGATGACGCAGATAAAAGCCACGGTGAAAGTGGTGTCAGAAAACAGGTCACGTTTCGAGAAATTGGCGATACCATGAAATGCAGCGCACAATAGCAATGAATGGGTTTCACTCACCACCTTTCCTAATCCCCATGAAGCGAAAAGCAGCAGCAGGAAGAATGGCAAAGCGCCCCGCAGAGTTAAATCTAAATGCCACAGAAACCACATCACCGTGATGATGAGCACATATTGCCACACAGGTAATTTCCTAAGTTCATATTGCAAAAATCCTCGCCACCCGAATTCTTCCAATAACCCATAAGTGAATGCCAACAAACATGTCACGCCCAAGTCACATCCGCCAATAATGCCAAAAACAATACATGGTATAACAATCGTCGCAATGGATTTCCAGGCAGACTTGCCCAAGATAGTGTATTCCGTCTTGCGTTTGAAAATGAGCATAGCCACCAAGGCTCCGATAGCGGGACCAAGTCCCGTGGCAAGCGCTGCACAAACTTGAAGGGCATAGCTCGTTTCAATTGAAGGACATTTGTCGACAACAAGCAATGATATCAGGCGCACCAATATGGCTATGATATAAAAAGTTGCTATTGCACCTATGTGAATGTTCTTATAATTGCTTAAGTTTAGTTTCATGCTGTATTCTGATTTGTTCTTCTTTAGGGCAAAGATAACAAAAACCCTTCCTACAGACTCATTCTTTTTTATTTGTTGATAAACATCAAGACTTGCTGTGCAATTGACCTCATTCCTTTTACCGTGGGATGATTCTGTTTCTTGTCAATATCTTTTAGCTCGATATATGGAATGTCGTAATGGTTACAAATAACTTTGGTCGATTCCTTAAAATCTTTATCCAGTATGTCATTGATGAGAAAGAAGATTCTGACATTGGGATACCTCTCCTTGGCCTGCTCGAGCAGGTAAGCCAATGCGGGACGATAGGTGAAGAAGTCGGCCCGAGCAAAATTATCATATTGATATTCGCCCAATTCTGCCCCCGCCCAGTCATCGTTGGTGGCTCCAAAGATGAAAATCACATCAGGGCTGCCCAGGCGTGGCAATCGGGTGACAAACGACCTGTAGCCGTAATCTTCATTGTTGTAGCCATGGTTGCTGATCGTGGCACCACTGTAGGAGTCAATTTTCTCAATGAGGCAGCCAGCCTCATTGATGACCTGCCACCACCAGGTCTGGGTGACATTGTCCACATCGGTTAATGAAGTGTCGACCGGGTTAAAGTACCATGTCTCGTTGCCCTCAGGAATATACCCCTGAAAAGTCGAGTAAGAGTCACCCAAAACGGAAACGCGTAGCCGATTCTGCGCACTGGCAAACAGCGGAATCATCAGCAAGAGAAGCAATAGTTTTTTCATAACTAATAAAGATTGATGTTATTAATAGCACAAATGTAGCGAATATTTTTTGCTAAACACTCACTTTCTCTTACTTTTCGGTGAACTACTGTTCATGAGGCGTTAGTACTCGTCCTGAGTTTTAGAATTTGGGTCACTGGTGTCCCGTTAAAAATGAAATCTATTCGAGAGATTTGTATAATGAGCGCGATTAGCATTAAAAAGTAGCAGAATCATATTGAGATTCATTGCATAGTGATTTTAAATCCGTGCGCTTAAAAGACTTTCATAACAATCAGATTATAAACAACTTACATTTATAATGTTGATTTTTAACGGGACACTGATGATTATTTCTCCAAGCTGACAATATTTCTTGAGATTATTCTTGTTCTTTATCTTCAAACTCATCAATCCACTCCTTTATCTTAGCTTGCAACAATTTCTTATCTGGAATATAAAGCTGGTAAGCCGTAGCATAGACATTTGCATCTTGAGGCAAGGTCAGCTCAACAAGTGCGTCATCTTTGTCTTTACATAGCAGAATACCGATTGTGGGTTTCTCGAAATCCTCTTTCACATATCTATCATAGTAGTTGACATACATCTGCATTTGTCCTAAATCCTGATGAGACAATTCATCGGTTTTGAGGTCAACAAGCACATAGCATTGCAGCAATCGGTTATACAACACAAGGTCAACAAAGAAATGCTTCTCGTTGAAAGTAAACCGCTTTTGACGGGCTTCAAAGAGAAAGCCTTTGCCCATTTCGAGCAAGAACATTTGCATCTTGTTGATAATCGCATTCTCTAGACTCGTCTCACTATATATGCTATCGGGTTTGATGCCGATAAATTCAAGAGCCAATGGGTCCTTGATTATATCTTGAGGTTTTTCGATAGTCTGTCCTTCGGTTGACAATCGCATCACCTCATCTTTATCACGACTTAGAGCCAATCGCTCATAAAGACTTGACCCATATTCTCGTTTGAGTTGACGCACGCTCCAGTCCCGCTTGTAGGACTCAATCTCATAGAACCGCCGTTCCTCTTCATCTTTGATACGCATCAGTACAAGATAGTGTGACCATGATAATGTGAAAGGTCTATTCGGTCCTATCTCGGTTATGATTTCTGAATTGGGTCCACACTGTAGACCCAATTTATCGGGATTGCTTTGGGCAACAAATTTGGTCGACACTGTAGACCCAATGGTTGAGTCGCAGTAAGTCTTGAAAAAGAATCGACACTTCTTCAGTGTCTCAACTGACCAACCAGCACCGAAACGTTTAGTCAACTTTACGGACAAACCCTTTAGTACTTGAGCGCCATATTCTGCACGTTCTTTTCCCTGTTGCTCATCATCAACTATATATTTACCTATACCATAGTAAGTATAGACCATTGTTATGTCAATGGTAGTCTTGACTCGTTTCCGAGCAATCTCTATCAGTTGTGAAACGCGCTCATACAATGCGTCCTCACGTATCTGTATCTCGTTCATATATGATTATTGAGACAATGTTATACTTTAAAATACTACAAAGGTAGCGAAAAAATCCGCTAAACACTCTCTTTCTCTTAGATTTCGGTGATTTTGATAAATCGTTCATGAGGCCCTGGCACTCATCCTGCACCTGGATGGATAAACTTGTCGGCTCCAAGCCCTTGTATTTATTGTACTTATTGTTTTCCTATTATCAAGGGAAGAGGCGCCCCCCTCTAAACTCTAAACCGCGAGCGCAGCGAGCATCAATGCGGATGCCCCCTCTAAACTCTAAACCCTAAACTCTAAACTGCTCGCATCGCGAGCTTCAATGCTCTTTGTCCTTGACAAGCGGTGTGAATTTGTTTTACCTTTGTGACAAGGAGGGGAAAATATTGTTTTAACACTTCGTTAACATTTCCGCCCCACCCCTTTTTTAGCATAGCAGAAAATCATTACATTGAAAATCAATAAGGTTATCAAAAATGGCACAAATCGGGCAGCATTGCTTTTTGTCACATGGTCTGACACCTATTTTTCAGTCAGAATATACCTTATTAAAAAAATAATTCGTACCTTTGCGGCCTGTAAAACCAATTAGCATAAAAACGACTAATAACTAACTATATCAGTTTTTCAAAAAATTTTTATGAGTAAGGAAAAGAAATTCATGACGTGTGACGGTAACCAAGCTGCCGCCCACATCAGTTACATGTTCACCGAGGTAGCCGCAATCTACCCCATCACTCCGTCATCAACGATGGCCGAGCACGTGGACGAGTGGGCCGCTGCTGGCCGCAAGAACATCTTTGGCGAGACCGTCATGGTCCAGGAGATGCAGAGCGAGGGTGGTGCCGCAGGTGCCGTTCACGGTTCGCTGCAGGCTGGTGCCCTGACCACGACCTACACCGCGTCGCAGGGTCTGCTGCTGATGATTCCCAACATGTACAAGATTGCCGGCGAGTTGCTTCCTGGCGTGTTCCATGTTTCGGCCCGTACGCTGGCCAGCCACACCCTGTGTATCTTTGGTGACCACCAGGACGTGATGGCTACCCGCCAGACCGGTTTTGCCATGCTCGCCGAGGGCAGTGTGCAGGAGGTGATGGACCTCGCCGGTGTTGCCCACCTGAGCGCCATCAAGGCTCACGTGCCCTTTGTCAACTTCTTTGACGGCTTCCGCACCTCTCACGAGATCCAGAAGGTTGAGGCCATGGACCAGGAAGACCTGCGTCCCCTCATCGACATGGAGGAGCTGGCCAAGTTCCGCAAGGGTGCTATGAATCCCGACAAGCCCGTTACCCGTGGTACTGCCGAGAACCCCGACGTGTTCTTCCAGCACCGCGAGTCGTGCAACGATTATTATACCGCAGTTCCCGCCATCGTCGAGGACTACATGAACAAGATCAGCGAGATCACTGGCCGCAAGTATGGTCTGTTTGACTACTACGGCGCCAAGGATGCCGACCGCGTCATCATCGCCATGGGCAGTGTGACCGAGGCCATCCGCGAGACCATCGACTATCTGACCGAGAAGGGTGAGAAGGTCGGTCTGGTTGCCGTTCATCTGTATCGCCCCTTCAGCGCCAAGCACTTCCTTGCAGCCGTTCCCAGCACTGCCAAGCGCATTGCCGTGCTCGACCGCACCAAGGAGCCCGGCGCTAACGGCGAGCCCCTGTATCTCGACGTGAAGGACTGCTTCTACGGCACCGAGAATGCCCCCGTTATCGTGGGCGGCCGCTACGGCCTCGGTTCCAAGGACACCACGCCCGCCCAGATTCTCGCCGTTTACGAGAACCTGGCCCTGCCGATGCCCAAGAACCAGTTCACCATCGGTATCGAGGACGATGTGACCTTCGCCTCGCTTCCCATGAAGGAAGAGGTGGCTATGGGTGGCGCCGGCATGTTCCAGGCCAAGTTCTACGGTCTGGGTGCTGACGGTACCGTGGGCGCTAACAAGAACAGCGTTAAGATCATCGGTGACAACACCGACAAGCACTGCCAGGCTTACTTCTCCTATGACAGCAAGAAGTCGGGTGGCTTCACCTGCTCTCACCTGCGCTTTGGCGACGAGCCCATCCGCTCGACCTACCTGGTGACCACGCCCAACTTCGTGGCTTGCCACGTTCAGGCCTACCTGCACATGTATGACGTTACCCGCGGTCTGCAGAAGGGTGGCACCTTCCTGCTGAACACCGTTTGGGAAGGCGAGAAGCTGGTAGAGAACCTGCCCAACAACGTGAAGAAGTACTTCGCCGACAACAACATCAAGGTTTACTACATCAACGCCACCAAGATCGCTCAGGAGATTGGTCTGGGCAACCGCACCAACACCATCCTGCAGAGCGCCTTCTTCCGCATCACCGAGGTGATCCCCGTTGACCTGGCCATCGAGCAGATGAAGAAGTTCATCGTTAAGTCCTACGGCCGCAAGGGTGAGGACGTGGTGAACAAGAACTACCAGGCCGTTGACCGTGGTAACGAGTACACCGAGCTGACCGTGGATCCCGCTTGGAGCAACCTGACTGTTGAGGGTCCCGCTGCCGACAATGCTCCCGCATTTGTCCACAACGTTGTTCGTCCCATCAACGCCCAGAACGGCGACCTGCTCCCCGTGAGCGCCTTCAAGGGCCGCGAGGACGGTACCTGGGATGCCGGTACCGCTGCTTATGAGAAGCGCGGTGTAGGCGCCTTCGTTCCCATGTGGAAGGCCGAGAACTGTATCCAGTGCAACAAGTGCGCGCTCGTCTGCCCGCACGCTGCCATCCGTCCCTTCGTTATGGACGAGGCCGAGGCTGCCGCTTCTCCCTTCAAGGAGGAAGACAAGCTCAAAGCCATCGGCAAGGGCTTCGAGGGCATGACCTTCGTACAGGTTGTTGACGTGATGGACTGCTTGGCTTGCGGCAACTGCGCCGACGTT
>CACYSG010000085.1 GCA_902776955.1 uncultured Bacteroidales bacterium
TTTGTCCATTAGACGTATTAAGCACACCAAAAAGTTGCAATACAGCGAAAAATATTTCCATTGTTATGATGCTATAATCAGCGGAAACATATGGAAAAATACTAATTTCCGCTGGTTATAGACACTTTTTGTCGCTATTTTCAGCGGAAACATATTAATAAACACCAGTTTCCGCTGATTATAGCTTTTCTATTATCAAGTCATTATGGCGCAATAAATGTAACAGCATGCTCCGTTTTTCTTTTGCAACGGCTGTTATAGTAACAATGGTTGCAAAATAGTTGGGACGCGAATAAGCTACAATCACTTGAACGGGTTTGCAGCGGAATTGAATGGGTATCGGTCCGAATGGCCAATAGTAAATAAACCGAATCAATGAAAGAATTGTGATAGTATCACGTTAACATCTAACTTTGAACCGAAAAAGATATACGCCAATAAAACAACCGCCTTACGGCGGTTGGTATGCGGTATGAAAAAGCCCCAGAACAGAGATGCGGGATGTTCTGAGGCTAAGGTAATCACCAAGTTCTTAAATGGTAATCACTGTTTTTGTGACCACGGGATAATAACTCGTTCAAAATGGCTCCACCAACAAAACCAGTGCACCGATAAGTTATACGTTCTTTGTAAAAATCGTTTCTTTTGTTTGTTATTGCTTAATGAGTTTGGGGATGCGAGGAAGTTGCGGCGCTCTGTGACGGCGGTGCCGGTTTCGGCGGACAAGGCGAAGCGCTCATTCAGACGGTCCTTGGGACAGCCACCGAAACAGAGGTCGGCCACGTCGCAGTGGAGGCAGACGGGCGGCAGACTGTCAAGTTTGTACTCTCCGAAGCGGCGGTTAGTCTGCATCATGTCGTGGAGCGGTGCATCGAGGATGTTGCCGATGCGGTATTCAGGGAAGACGTAACGGTCGCAGCGGTAGAGGTCGCCGTTCATCTCGATGACGCCGCAATGGCCGCAAACGGCCTCATGGACACAGAGACCTGCCGGGCGGCGGGTCATATTGCCAAGCGTGGCCTCGAACACCTGCACGAACTTGTGGCCTATGTCCTTATGGCAGGACCACTCGTCGAGGATGGTGCAGAGGAACTTGCCGTATGCCTCAGCGGGAACACTAAACGGAGCGAGACGGTGCGGTTGTTTGCTATAGATGCCTGGTGGCAAAGCGACATTTCCGCCACCCGCTTGCGGGATGCTTTCCACCACGGGCAGGAACTGCATGAAGTCGCTGAACTCGCGGAGGAAGGCATAGACTTCTTTGGCATGGTCGGCATTGGCGGCGTTGACGGTGGTAAGCGTGTTGAATTCCACGCCGTGCTTCTGGAGCAGTTCGAGGCCAGCCATCATGCAACTGAATGTTCCTTCCCCGTGCGCGTCTTTCCTATATATATTATGGAGGTGTTCGGGGCCGTCAATACTCAGCCCGATGCGGAAATGATGATCGCGGAAGAAGCGGCACCAGTCATCGGTAAGCAGGGTGCCGTTGGTCTGAAGGGTGTTCAGAATGCGACGCCCCTCGCCGTACTTCCGTTGCAGCGCCATCGCCCGCTCAAAAAAGGGAATGCCGCAGAGTGTCGGCTCACCACCATGCCAGGCGAATTCTATCTCTGCATCTCGCCCGTGTATCTTGATGACCTGACGGACGTAACTTTCCAGCACCTCATTGGACATCACCCCTCCATGTTCAGCCGAGTTTGCGACTCGGCTGATATTATCCTTTCCCAAGTAGTAGCAGTACTCGCAACGCAGGTTGCAAGCTGCACCGATGGGTTTAACTTCGATAGCATAGTGGCGCAGGGCGTCTTGATTAGTCGTCATTTCCATATGATTTGTTTTCTGCCTTGATGAATATAGATACCTGGACTTGATGGACGGTTACTCCATGACATGCCAGAAAGCGAATACCAGCGAAGGTCATCTGCCTTATCTGTCATAACCGTATTGATGCCCCCCGAAGGCGAGAAATCGAAGAACTCGCCAATCGTATTATGGAACAGGTTGCCATAGTGGGCCTCATTATAGACCTTGGCATGTGAGCCAGTAGTCTGTCGTGACACTGCAAGATACAGGTCGCGCAGACGCAGGTCGGGCTGTTCGTCAATAGTCTCTTGGAAAGCACGGGTAAAACCATTGCTCAGCCAGATAAGCATATCAGGGTCGAGGACATCGGCCTTCGATGTCTCGTCGGGTGAGGCCGAAGTCATGAACAATACGCCAGGAATGCCCTCGCATGCCTCACCGATGGCTCCGCTGTAGCAGGCATCTACGGCAATCAACATCTTACGGAACTTCCCTGCTTCTGCTGCTGCCTCCAGACATTGACGCACCCGCTCGGCTTCCACCGTCTCGTTGCTTCCCCATGCCGCCACGCTGCCGTTAGCATGTCCGCACCAATAGATAAAAATATTATCGTTGTTGTTCGAGCGGATGACCTCTGGATAGCGCTCCGATTGTTGACCCATCAGGATATCCTTGAGTCTGCCCATGGGGAAGTCGCTCAGGTGATAGTCAACTACAGCCCCCTCGCGCACATTCTCACCATCGGGACGCACATGTACCACGCCTGGATAGAGGTTGTGTGGATCGTCGGCTAGATTATCCTCTATGATTAAGATGATATGGTCGTCGTCATAATTGTGACGTTTCAACACCTGATACATGGCTAAGGCATCGGCTTGATGACGGTAGTTGTTCCAGGTGTCGCTGGTACCGATGACCAGTGCCCAGTTCTGCCTGTGCTCGGGATAGTCGAAGTCTTCCTGCTGCTCGTTCAATTGCTGTTGACTGCCGCGAATGTTGTCCCACAGTTGCAGCAGTGCCTCGTCGTTGTCGTCGCGGTTGCGGCTGTAGGTTCCCTCGGTCGTATAGACACCGTTCTCAAAATGCCACTTCTGATAAAAGGAATAAAGCACGGCGGCATGGTGGCGGCAGTCGAAATCGAGTGAGCCCGTGGCACCGCTGATATCTGGCTCGGCGCCTGCCCGCAACTGACTGAATACATCAGTCATATCGTTCCACGAGGCTATGCAGGTATCACGTCCGTCGAGCACTGTCGTGATGGCATCGTTCATGCCGAGGCCCGTCATCTCCGACAGAGCTGCGGCGTATGCTGTCAGACAGAGGGCATCGTAGAGATGAGCCTCGCCATTGACAGGTTCTTCGCCGAAACGCTGTAGGTAGGCATCGAGGAATCCCGATGTGGGGTCGGCACAGGGCGCCAGACCGCGATAGGTGTGGCTGAGTCTGCCGATGAGCGAGGCCGACATCATCATGTCGGAACAATACACGCTGTCGGTCTGTGTCACCATCTGGTCGAAGATGACGGCATCATCCTCCGTTCCCGGTGCAAACAGCAGTGTGCCACCATCCCATTGCCGGATATAGTCGCGCAGTTCGGCCTCATTGCGATACACGCCGAGCATACCCACCGTGAGTCCTAACTCCTCGGCCGAATAGCCGAACCAGTCGATGAACGACTGACCATACACATCGTTGGAGGTGAGCAGACTGACTTTCTGCTTGCCGTCCAACAGGAAACCGGCCATCATCAGATAGCATTGAGTAAAATCGCTCTCGGTGAGGTTGAACACATTGGGACTGGCGGCGTATATGCGTTGCAGTTCGGTGGAGGTGGCAATTGGCAGGATGAGTGTCTTCTTGCTGGCATTGAGTGTGCTGGCTGCCGTGCGGGCAGCAGTCGATGTAGTTGGGCCTATCACGGCGGCATAACTCTCGTCCTTAGCCACCTGCTGTAACCATGTCTGCAGGTCTGCAGCATCCTCATCGTGCCACTCTATAGCGAGGCGCACCTGACGGTCGAGTCCCGTCTGTGCGGCGTCGATGCCGGCGAGAGCCCACTGGGCCGTCCGCTCCCATCGCTCCTGCTGGGCCTCAGGCATCACCACAGCAACCTTTCGCTCCCCAGCTGCAGCCTGCAATGGCTGCAGCCAGAGAGCAAAGAGGCAAGTCATTATGATTGTTAACCTAACAGTCATCATCGCCATGGTACATAATTATTTAAATGAACATTTTATGTAGTTGTGATGAGTATAGGACCATACACCAACTTCCCAGAACGTATAGAATTTTAACTTGGCTTTTTTGAGCTGTATCACGTAAATACCATCGGCGAATCCGGTTTTTTTCTTGTTGATGTAAGCCTCCTCGCCATATTTCCCCTCGGGCATACAGTGCTCCACAAAGGCATCCCAATCCTCCATGGCAATCTCGGAAACTGCTTTTGCCGACTCCTCATAGGCATAAGTAGCACCGGTTTCGTCCCAGTGGTCCCAGATCCATTCTGGAGTATTCTCATCAGCTTTACTCCTGCGATCTATATATACAGATATTGGCGGCACGCCCTCAGCGGAGGGACGGATGCAAGTCCAGGTTATACCCCCACTTTTCCACGTTTCCCATTTGGCTCTTACCGCCTGATCGTTCTCGGGCCATAACGAGCGGGGGATGAAGTCAATCTGCTTGAAGTGGCGCAGGGGCGTTTCGGCCGAATAGGTGACGCGTGCGGTGCAGGTGGGGTCGTCGTTCACGGGGGTGAAGTAGATTTCACCCTGCGGCTCTCCGTCTTCGTCTTTCGGGTAGTACGTCAGCACATTGGGAGCCGTCTCCTGCACGTTGGGTTCAAAGGCCAGCCAACGCTCAAATATCTTTCGGGCCTCCTCCACGTTGTCGGCACCGATTGACACGATGGTCGTGTCGGCCTCGTTCAGCACCTTGCCATACACACGCTCCACGAAGTTGCCCTCATCGTCGGTCATGACGATGTAGTTCTGGAACATCTGGAGTTCGTCACATGCAGTCACTTCCACTCCGTCAACTGGCACTTCGGGCGAGTCGTCCTCACTGCAACTGCTGACCGTCAGCATCACCGATGCTGCCAGTACGAAATATAAAAGATACCATTTCATAATTCTTAGATTTATTGTTATTGTTATACTTGTTATCAGTTGGTTAGCTTGGCAAATGGCATAGTGCCGAAGTGGTCGTTACTGGGCGTACTTATTCTTGTCGTACGTTTCAACGCCGCCCACATAGCCTTTCTTCGTCTCGCTGCCGTCGTCAGTACCGATTTCGCGCTGGATGAGGGCGTTGAGTTTCTGGTTCATGATCTCTACGAGTGATTTGTTCGCATTGTTCTTGGGCCAAGCCAGGTTCTCGGTCTCATCGGTGCCGCACTGCAGCAGTTCCACGTCGTTGTTGGTCCAAAGTGTCTCATACTCGGCAGGCGTGTTGAAGTTCAGTGGCGAGAAGTAACGAGCAAACTTATACTCTGGTGTGATGATGCCGCGTACGAAGCCGCGCTTGTTCATATCGGCACGATAGGCCGGCCTCAGGTTAGGATCCATCACGAAGTCGCCATCAATCATCGAAATCATCTCGAAGCAGAAGAGGGCACCCTCGCTGTTGCGGATGTCGGTAGCAGGATCCTTGACGGCAGGCAGCAATGAATGACCGTGCAGAGCAGAGGTGATGGTGTTGAACTGCTGCTGGTTGCCGGCGGTGGCAATATCGATAAATGTCGGTGCGAGATCGAGATGCGAAGTCAGGTTCTTGCAGTGACGACCACCCTGAATCTCCGGATGATAGATGATAAGAGGCACATGGATGTTGTTCTCGTACATGTTGCCGCCCTTACCCTTCAAACCGTGCTCGCCCTGCATCTCACCGTGATCGCTGGTGTAGATGATGATGGTGTTCTTCATCAGTCCAGCCTCTTCGAGGTAGTTCAGGAAGGCCAGCATGTGGTTATCCTCGTTCTGGATGGTGTTGAAGTAGTAGTCGCGGAAGGTGTGCCAGCCCTCTTCGGTGGTGGGCGACGGTCCTACCCATGCCTGCCACTGCTTATTGTACTCCTTGTGGGCAGCGGGACGTCCGGGCTTGTCGAAGGGTTCGTTCCACGATGCAGGAACAGGTGTCGTATACGTTTTCTTGTAGATTGGGTCGTCAGGAGCTGGTGTTGCCTCGCCTGCTATGTACGTTCCCGGTGTCTCGTTGAAATACATGACGTCGTGTGGGTTCAGGAAGTTCACGGCGAGAAAGAAACTCTGGCCGTCGCTGTTCAACTGCTTACCCTTGGTCTTCAGCCAGTCGATAGCATGTTCGGCAATGGTGGCATCCTCTTTGTAGCCCTCCCAGACTGAGCCATACATGTCACCTTCGGTCCAGTCGCTGAAGCCATACTCCTCCAACGATTCAGTATCTCCCGATATGTGCCATTTACCCTTGAAGGCGGTGTAGTAGCCAGCATCGCGGAGCATGTCACCTACGGTCGGAAGATCACGCGGCATGTCTTTGACAAAAGCGTAGTTCGTGTTGTCGAGCATACAGGTCTCGGTGATGTGGCGACCGGTATAGATCACAGACCGACTCGATGTCGATACATTCGCGCAAGCATAGTGCTTCTCGAATGTCGTACCAATCTGGCGCAGACGCTCACGGGCGGCATAGTCGCTACCGGCGGGATACTGCTCCATATAAGCCTCCTGATCGGTGGTGATGAAGATGATGTTGTACTTGCCGTCGGCATTCGTCGTCGGCTGGTTGGGGTCCACGGGGATGTCCTGCGTGTCGGTACAGGCCACCATCAGTGCAGCGCCGGTAGATATCAGCGCAGCCGTTCGGAGTGTCTGGTTCTTCTTCATAATGATAACAGTTTTTACGATTTATTACGATAAAGTTGTTACTATTTATTACCATAACTTTTTATCATCGCGGTTGCGTCGGATGGTGCGGGTGACCATGACGATGAACACGACGATGAGGGCGAGGATGGCTCCAAAAAGCATGGCGAGTAGAAGTTTTACTGGCGCTACCATAATGCTTTGCGTTTTAAGATTTTTTACGAATCCAAATTTACGCATTATGGCCGGGAACCTTTTAACTCTGGCGGAAAATTCGCTGAGTGTTAAGAAGATTTTCCGCGAGAGTTAAGAAATTCGCTGAGTGTTAAGAAATCCAGGGGGATTATTGGCGGCGGAAGGTGCTGGGGGCGGGCTTGCCCTGCGACTTGAAGGCGCGTGTCATGGCGGAGGGCTTGGAGAATCCGCAGTCGTGGGCAATGTCCTGCAGCAGGCGGTCGGGTTGCTGGTTGATGAGGCTGATGGCATGGCGCACGCGGTGCTGGTTGATCATGTCGTAGAAGTTGGCGTAGCCCAGTCGGCAGATGGCCTCGGTCAGGTACTTGGTGTTGGTGGCGAGGCGCTGGCAGAGCGTGTCGCTCATGATGTGTTCCTCGGTGAAGAGGAGGTCGTGGCGCATCAGGTGATCAAGGCGGCTGGCGAGGTCGTCGAGGCGGGCTTCACTCAGGCTGCGGTCAATGGGAGGGGTGTTCTCGACGGTGGTTTCGTCGGTTTCGGCCTCGGAGTCTATCTGCTGGATGATGCGATCGGCGGCTGGGGAGAGGACGGTGCGCCAGGGGTTGAGGGTGAGAATACAGAACCAGACGTTAATGCCCGTGAAGATGACATCGCGTACGGCCTTGAACGTGGGGTCGTCGACGAGGTAGTTGATGGCCATGGCTGCACAGATGCCGATAGGCAGCCACTGGATACGACCGGCGAAGCGCACAGGGAAGTCGTCTTCGTCGGCGTAGGCTTGCTCGCTGGCATCGCGGATGGCGTTGCCTATCTTCTGGGCCATGCGCACGGAGCGCCAGAAGTAGATGAGGAAGACAAGCGCGGTGGCGGCCTTTACCCACGGTATGACGGCGGCGGGGAGCACGGCGAGGCCGAGGGCCGACGGCAGCAGCAAGGCCAACAAGAGGGCGGCGGGGAGGTAAAGCAGGTAGTGGAGCGGCGGATGCTTCTTGCTGGGGAAGAAGTAGCTCTCGCACATGATTAGCATCTGGATGGGGAAGATGAGCAGGGCAAAGGTGTTTGCGTAGAGCAGGGCGGAATCGAAGGTCGAGTCGGTGGCTGACGTGGCAGCGAGGCCGAGCTGTATGAGGTACGGCAGTTCGAGCGCCTGAAGCAGGTAAAGCGTGCCCACCGACCGCTGCGCCGGGAACAGCCGCTGGAACTCCTCGTCGTAGGCTCTCGGGCGGTAGAACCACTTCAGTACCCATCCGTAGACATTGGTCAGGATGAACGCCAGGTTGGCGGCGAAGAGGAGTTGGTAGGTGGTGGCGGGCATGATGTTCGTTCGTCCTTTGATTTGAAAAGTGGATAGTGCCGCTGCCGGGCTATCCGCAGTCGCTTGTTTTCAACAATGCAAATATAATCACTTTTTTTGAAACGACAGCAATTGAAGGAGAAAAGATTGTTTTGTGACGGTTTTCCAAGAAGAATTAGAAGAGTGGTGCGAAGAATATGATAACGAATTTAGCGATTTAGATGAACTTCATACGTTGTTATCTGGCCTTGATAGCTTAAGTTACTATGTAGGCATGGTTAAAAAGAGATATCGAACAAGTAGTGAACAACAAAATAGAGTTCTCTTTTTCCGAGAAAAGTCAGCCGTTTTCAAGATTTTTTTGAAAATGGCTGTTTTTTTTCGAGTTATGGAACCGTTGCGCAAGCATGATTATTGCA
>CACYSG010000086.1 GCA_902776955.1 uncultured Bacteroidales bacterium
TACCTGACCCACTTCAAGAGTGATCCCGCGATGGCCGACACCTTCGGCGCCAACAACGCCACGATGCTCGTGTCGCTCTCGCAGATTGCCGAGGCGCTGTGCATCCTCTTGATCCCGTTCTTCCTCAAGCGCTATGGCATCAAGGTCGTGATGCTGATTGCCATGTTTGCCTGGGTATTGAGGTTCGGCTTCTTCGGTGCCGGCAACCCCGCCTTCCCCGGTGTCATCCTCATCGTGCTCTCCTGCCTGGTATATGGCGTTGCGTTTGACTTCTTCAACGTCTCGGGCGGCATCTTTGTCGACAAGGAGTGTGACCCCAACATCAAGGCGTCGGCTCAGGGTCTGTTCATGCTGATGACCAATGGCTTGGGTGCCACCATCGGTACGCTGGCCGCTGGCAAGATTGTCAACAGCCTGTGCCACTGGACCGACGACGGCTATCTCGTGGGCAATACCGCCACGAGCTGGAGCACCGCATGGTATATCTTCGCCGGATTTGCCCTGGTGGTTGCCGTGTCGTTCATGTTCCTGTTCAAGTACAAGCACGTACGCGAAGAAAACAAATGACATCCCCCTGGCCGCGGCTCAGCCCTGGCACAGGAAAACCTGACAACAGATAAAACATGCACCGTTTCTATTGTCCCGACATTGCCGATACCTTGACACTGGGTGAGGAGGATTCCAAGCACTGTGTCAAGGTGTTGCGTATGGACGCGGGCGACACCATCGAGGTGGTGGACGGGAACGGCAACCTATACACCTGCCGCATCACGATGGCGCATCCCAAGCGGTGCGCCGTCGAGGTGCTGGACAGGCAGCATCAGCCGCCCCACTGGGGACACCGCATCGTGCTCGGTATCGCGCCGACCAAGAATCTCGACCGCATCGAGTGGCTTGCCGAGAAGTGCGTCGAGATGGGCGTGGACCGCATCGTCCCGTTGCGTTGCCACAACAGTGAGCGCACCGTGCTGAAAACCGAACGCCTGAAGAAAATCATGGTCTCGGCCATGAAGCAGTCGCTCAAGACGACGCTGCCACAACTTGACGAGATGACTCCCATCGAGCAAGTGATTGCCGAGCCGTTTGAGGGGACGCGCTGCATTGCCTACTGTGACATGATGCTGCCCCGCGAACAGCGACTCACCCTCGCCAGCGCCTATCAGCCCGGCAAGGATGTGATGGTGCTCATCGGGCCCGAGGGCGACTTCAGCCCCGAGGAGGTCCAGGCCGCCACAGCCGAGGGTTTCCTGCCCGTGACCCTGGGCGAGAGCCGCTTGCGCACCGAGACTGCGGGCATGATGGCAGTGGCTTCTATTCACGCTTTGGAGCAAAGCGTGAAGTTTAGAGTTTAGGGTTTAGAGGGGGTAAAGTTTAAAGTTTAAAGTTTACAGTTTAAAGGGTTAAGGTCTAACGTCTAAAGTCTAACGTCTAAAGTCTAACGTCTAAAGTCTAACGTCTAAAGTCTCCATTAAAACTAAAATACTATGTTGAAAGAATTATTGTCGTCGCCTAACTTTTTCCTCCTCGCTGGCCCTTGTGTCATCGAGGGCGAGGATATGGCGATGGATATTGCCGAGAAGGCGTTGAAAATCACGTCAAAATTAGGCATCCCCTATGTGTTCAAGGGCAGTTACCGCAAGGCCAACCGTTCGCGCATGGACTCGTTTACCGGCATCGGTGACGAGAAGGCGCTGCGCATCCTGCGCAAGGTGGGCGAGACGTTTAAAATTCCCGTGGTGACCGACATCCATGAGCCCGTCGAGGCCGATATCGCAGCCGAGTATGTCGATGTGCTGCAGATTCCCGCCTTCCTGTGCCGCCAGACCGACCTGCTGGTCGCCGCTGCCCACACGGGCCGCATGGTGAACATCAAGAAGGGGCAGTTCCTTGCTCCCGAGTCGATGCGGTTTGCCGTGCAGAAGGTGCGTGACGCCGGCAACAATGAGGTGGCTATCACCGAGCGCGGCACGACCTTTGGCTATCAGGACCTGGTCGTGGACTTCCGCGGTGTGCCGGTGATGCAGGCGTTTGCACCGGTCATCGTCGATATTACCCACTCGCTGCAACAACCCAACCAGGGTGGGGGAGTGACCGGAGGCCGTCCCGAACTCATCGAGACCATGGCCCGCGCCGCTATCGCTACCGGCGCCGACGGCCTCTTCCTTGAGACCCATCAGGATCCTTCGGTGGCCAAGAGCGATGGCGCCAACATGCTGCGCCTGGACCTGCTCGAAGGACTGCTGACTCGCCTGTCTCGCCTCAAGGAGGCGCTCAACGAGATCGATGGCACCGCATAACATGCAATTCATGACCAAAACAATGAAAATGAGAAAGTTATTTCTGTCATTCGCCCTTGCCGTGTGTGCAGTGGCCGCCCTTGCCCAGGGGAGCAGTGATGCCGTCTTCAGGGACAAGATGACCAGCGCCGTGATGAAGGTCTATGACGATCATCTGGCCCAGAATCCCAACGACTACAACATCCTGTTTGCCCGCGCGCACCAGTATTACTATAACGGCGATTATACCGCCGCCCTGGCCGACGTCAACCAGGCGCTGATGCTCACGCCCAAGGGCGACAAGGAGCTGCGCTTTGACGAGTACATCCTCAGGGCACGCATCAGCGACGCCCGCCGTGACTTCACGAGCGAGCTCGCCGACCTGCACCTGGCCCAGGAACTGGAGCCCAAATCCCTGGCCTGTACCGACCTGATTGCCAAGGCGAACCTCAAGAGCGGAGACCTCAATGCCGCCGAGAATGCCTTTAAGACCATCCTGCGCGCCGAGCCGATGAACTATGACGCGATGTATGGCATGGCCCAGGTGGAGCAGGCCCGCGGCAATACTGCGGCCGCAATCGAACACGTGACTAAGGCCACCGAATTGTTCCGCGTGGAGCCCCAGGTCTATGTGAACCGTGCTGACATCTATACCCGCCAGGGCAACATCGACGCTGCGGTGCTGGACCTGCTCAACGGCATGGCGGTGGGTAACGGCGGCAATGCCGCCCAGCGTCTGTTTGACCTGAGCGATACCCACTACGACGACGTGATGCGCTCCCTCGCCGATATCGCCGGCCAGAGTGCCGACGGTGGCGGCATCTACCGCTACCTGCGTGCCAACATCGCCATGGACCATTGCCGTTACAGCGATGCGTTGGCCGACTTGAACAACGTCATGCGCACCCGCAGCTATGACAGCCCCACGGTCTATTTCAACGCCGGACGCTGCTACTTTGAGCTGGAACAGTATGCCGATGCCGCCCGCCTGGCCGACCAGGCCCTTGCTATGGATTCCAGTCAGCCCGAATACTACCTGCTGAGGTCACAGGCCCTGTACTATGCCGGTGATGGCGGAAATGTCGATGCAGCGATGGAGTGGCTCGACCGCTGCTCGCTCGTTGACGCGCAGTATGTGCCCATGTTGATGGCCAAGGCCGCCCTCTATTCCCGTCAGGGTCAGGACGAAACCGCGCTGAGCTATCTCAATGCGGCGCTGGAACAGGAGCCCGACAACGCCGAGGCGCTGCTCTCGCGTGCCACGCTGCTCCAGCGCTTGGGACAGATCCAACAGGCTGATCAAGACATGAACACCATGCTCATGCTCAGTGATGACGTGTATGACCTGAAGGGCTTTGCCCTGTATGCGCTCGGACACAATAGCGAAGCCATGAGATGGCTGCAGCAGATCACGTCAAACAGCATTCCCGGCGGCGAAGCGTTTTATTATGCCGCAATGTTGATGGCCAACCGTGGCGACAACTTCAAGGCCATGGAATATATCACGCGTGCCATTGAACTGGGCTACGGCAGCCGCCACCGCCTCGAGCGCGAGGAACTGCTGCCGGCCACCCTCGCCCCGTTGCGCTCCGATCAGGGCTTCAAGATGCTGCTCGAGAAGGCGAGTCCGAATTTTAATCATCAGTAAACGAGGATTAAGGTTTATTAGGGTATGAGGCGAACGGTTCTTGGAAAACTGGCGATTGCGGTCGTGACCATAGCGGTCATGGCGCTGTTCTCGTCGTGTTCCTCGACCAAGCATGTGCCCGAAGGCAAAATGTTGCTCGACAAGGTAAAAATCAACATTTCTGACCCTCGGGACGGTGTCGAGGCCAACCAATTGGCCAACTACCTGCGCCAGAATGCCAACCACCGCGTGTTGGGCGGCCTGAAGCTGCAACTCGCGTTCTACAACCTGTCGGGCCGCGACTCGACCAAGTGGCTCAACCGCTGGATTCAGCGCGTGGGCACCCCGCCTGTCATCTATGACAGCACGCTCACCGCCGCCAGTGCCGACCAGCTGCACATGGCGCTCAACAACCGCGGCTACATGAAGAACACCGTGACCTACCGCGTGGATGCCGACACCGTCAAGCGCAAGGCGCGCGTCAACTACGACGTCACGCTGGGCGACCCCTACTATATCCGTTCGATCGCCTATGACATCCCCGATGAGGAGTTGCGCGACATCATCCTGGCCGACACGACCAAATTTGCCATTCATTCGGGCGACCTGCTGAATTACAACCGGCTTGACGAGTGGCGCCAGCAGATTACCGAGGACCTGCGCAACCACGGCTACTATGCCTTCAACAAGGAGTACATCACCTTCACGGCCGACACCGCTGCCTCGTCCCAGGCCGTGGACTTGACGCTCAACACGCGCGAGCCCTACCGCAACGACCGCTTGCCCTATTATACCGAGCACGAGCCGTTCTACGTGCGCAACGTGGTATATGTCACCGACTATGACCCGGTGGAGATGCAGAGCGGCTATTGGGGTGCCGACACGGTTACCCTGAGTGACGGCGTGCAGGTCTATGAAGGCAGCGAGCATTACCTGAGGCTTGGCGTGATTGCCGAATGTAACTACATCGAGCCGGGAGCGCTCTACAATGCCGAGTCGGTTTCACGCACCTATCGTGCGCTGGGCCGCCTGGGCATCCTCAAGCAGATCAACATCGACGTGCGCCCGCTGGGTGAGATTGATGGCGTGCTGATGGTTGACGCCTATGTGTTGCTGCAGCCCGACCGCTCCCAGACGGTATCGGTTTCGCTCGAGGGTACTAACAGCGAGGGCGACTTGGGATTCGGCGTCGGGCTGGACTATCAGCACCGCAACATCTTCAAGGGCGCCGAGCTGTTCCGCGCCAAGGCCAGGGTCTCCTATGAGAGTATCTCGGGCGACCTGAGCGGCCTGATCAACAACAACTATAGCGAGTATTCCACCGAGATTGGCATCACCTTCCCCAAGTTCATGGCACCGCTGCTCAAGCGCTCGTTCAAGCAAAAGATCCAGGCATCGACCACCTTCTCGGTCAACCTTGACTACCAGGCCCGCCCCGACTACACCCGTGTCATCGCCGGTGGAGGGTGGCGCTACCAGTGGACCGAGCGCAGCCGCCGCCTGGCCCACACGCTGACGCTCGTCGATGTGAGCGTCATCAGCGTGCCCAAGTCGACCGAAGGCTTCATCGACAGCCTTAACCTGCTGTTGCAGAACAGTTACAGGCCCCACCTGATCATGAACATGGGCTACAACTTCTACCGCACCAACAAGGCCGAGATGAGTGTGCAGCAGATGGGCCTGTTCCAGCGTGACGTATTCACGATACGCGCCAATATCGAGACCGCCGGAAACCTGCTCTACGGGCTGTCAAAGCTGTCAAGGCAAAAGCACGACGAGAATGACGGCTACAGGGCGCTGGGTATCCGCTACGCGCAATATGTCAAGGCCGATGCCGACTATGCCTTTACCCACTACTTTGACCGCCGCCAGAGTGTCGCTTTCCATATCGGGGCAGGTGTGGCGGTCCCCTATGGCAACAGTGACGCGTTACCCTTTGAGAAACGCTTCTATAGCGGTGGTGCCAACAGTGTGCGCGGTTGGGGCGTGCGCACCTTGGGCCCCGGCAGCTTTAACAGCAATAAAAACCTGAACAACTTCTTCTACCAGTGCGGTGACATCCGCTTCGACGTTAATCTGGAGTACCGTGCCAAGTTGTTTTGGGTTGTGGAACTGGGCCTCTTCCTCGATGCCGGTAACATCTGGACCATCAGGGACTATAAGGACCAGCCCGGCGGCGTGTTCAAGTTCAACAAATTCTACGAGCAGATTGCGGCAGCCTATGGTGCCGGCATCCGCTTGGATTTCAAGTACTTCCTCATTCGTGTGGACATGGGTATGAAGGCCCACAATCCCGCCAGCGGCCAGGAAAAATGGCCCTTGTTCCATCCTAACTTCAAGCACGACAGCGAGTTCCATTTCTCGGTGGGCTACCCGTTCTGATTCACTCATTTTCACCCTTGGCCAGCGACGACCAGACTATTAGCCGTTTGACCCCACGCTAAGGCGCAAAGCCGCTAAGATATTGAAGAGATTAGGATTGCTCGCTAGTGCCCGCAAGAAATCAAAAAAAATTTATTTTTACGTTCCACCAGTGAGAGCACGGGTGCCAATGATGCACCGCCCTCGCCGCTGTCACCATAACCAGAAAATCTCACAAGTGTATGCTTTAATGGCGGACCTTGCTTAGCGCCTTTGCGGCTTAGCGTGAGGCGTTACAGAAGGTTTTTCGAAGAGTTACAGCGACGACCAGGCCACTATACCTTATTTAATGATAGTAAAGCATAGATGCTCACGTGGTAAAATGTGAGGACAGTCCTGTAGAGACGCAAAATTTTGCGTCTCAAGTGCGACATATTGTAATGTCTATACGGGCGAAACACCCGGAGGGTGTCATCTGAGTAACCGGGGGTACCTGCAATGAAACGAGCGGAGCGAGTGAAGTGGCAGGCACCCCCGGTGGCGCAATGTGTCCCTATCGTCGCCGGAGGCGACCCCAATACCCATAACCGTCAAGGGGGTCGCCTTCAGCGACATTCTTACGCACGTCCTTACCCGTGGTGATGCTGACATTCTCGCTCCGCTCGATTGCCAGCATTACCACGGGTTACTCAACGCAAAATCTTGCGTCTCAAGTGCGGCAAATTGTAATGTTTATACGGGCGAAACACCCGGAGGGTGTCATCTGAGTAACCGGGGGTACCTGCAATGAAACGAGCGAAGCGAGTGAAGTGGCAGGCACCCCCGGTGGCGCAATGTGTCCCTATCGTCGCTGGAGGCGACCCCAATACCCATAACTGTCAAGGGGGTCGCCTTCAGCGACATCCTTAGGTGCGTCCTTACCCGTGGTGATGCTGACATTCTCGCTCCGCTCGATTGCCAGCATTACCACGGGCATGTTACTCAGAGGCTCGCCCGTTGGGCGAGAGCGACGTAAAAGCAAGCCCTAACGTCCTGTAGAGACGCAAAATTTTGCGTCTCAAGTGCGGCATATTGTAATGTCTAGCGGAGGGAGACGCAAAATTTTGCGTCTCTACAGGGCAGCACGGATTGGATGGAATGTGGCCTTCTACAAGGCGGCATGGGTGGGAGGGAACAGTCAAGTTGCCTGTGGACGGATAGCAGATTGCCGCGTGGTGTGCCCTGGGTGGCTAGGGTTTTCTGTAGAATCTGTAAAAAATGTTTCTTTTTTTCGGATAATACTAAAAAAAACTTGGATATTTCAGTGGGAATTGCTAATTTTGTGGCGTTAACCAAAATAATTAAGTAAACTCAATTTATATTTTATATTCGATTTTATTAGTTTTATTAATTTATTTACATTTTCGCCTATGAAGACAAAAGTTTTCTTTTTAGCGTTAGTGGCTGCATTAGGTTTCTCAACCATGCAAGCCGGTGTTCAGGTTAAGACCAACGACAACAAGATGGTAAAGCCTACCTATGTTGCTGGCAAACATGCAATCATGCCCTTCCAGTTCATGACTCCGACCAAGGCTATCTCTCGTGCCGATGTTCCCGAGGGCTATGCCGAGGTAACTCTGACTGCAGGTGACCTGTGGGGTGATGGCTCTGGCTACCAGCTGCTGCTGGATGCTGATGCCAATACCTATGGCACCATCATTCCCGAGACTGGTCCCATGAACACTGGTGGCAACGTTGACGATGCCACCTATGCCGAGTTCGAGTTCAAGATCCCCGAGGATGCTGACGGCAATCTGTCAACCTCCAACATGGTTATGGACAACTCGATCACCATTCTGATCCCCGCTGGTGTTTATGACTATGTTATCGTTAACCCGACTCCTGGTGACAGAATGTGGATTGCTTCCAACAATGGTCCCACTCCTGCCCGTGAAGATAACTATGAGTTCATTAGCGGTCTCTCCTATGAGTTCGTTATGGACATCTATGGCAGCAACGACGGTTGCAGCCTGAAGATTCTTGAGCCCGGTGTTGCTCTGACTCTGCCCACCGACCTGGCTGTTGATCCCGGCATGACCACTGCTAACGTATCGTGGAATGACGACGATGACATGATGTGGAACCTCCGCTACAGGGTTTACAATCCCAACGTAGGTGGCTTCTGGGACTTCGAGGATGACTCGCAGCTCGAGGGCTGGTTGATCTACGATGGCGATGGTGATGGCTACAACTGGTACTACCTCACCAGCGACCTGGCTAACAGCGGTCAGTACGTGCTCGGTTCTGACAGCTACTACTATGGTGCTCTGGAGCCCGACAACTGGCTGATTTCGCCTGAGGTTGCCCTCAATGGTGAGCTCTCGTTCTATGCCAGCGGTATTTCACAGTACTACTATGACGAGAACTTCAGCGTATACTATGGTCCCGCTGATTGGGAGACTGTTGACGAGTTCGTTCCCCTCCAGGAGAACATCGTTACCGGTTATGGCATGCAGCAGTACACCTTCGACCTGAGCGGTGTTGACATGGAGAGAGGCGTTATCGCTATCCGTCACCACAACTGCTATGACGTTTACACTCTGCTCATCGACGACTTCAAGGTTGGTGAGGAGCCCAACGAGTGGATCGAGGTTAACGGCCTTGAGGATGTACAGGCTGTACTCGAGGGTCTGAGCCCCGAGACTACCTATGAGGTACAGGTACAGGCTTGCGGTAACTACACCGCTGGCGAGTGGACCGAGTCGGTTCTCTTCACCACCCTGGGCGATGCTCCCATCCCCACTGACCTGACCGCTGCTCCCACCTTCAACGGTTACACCACCGATGGTATCCACGCTTACTTCGTTGAGATCGTTCCCACCGAGCCCAGCGTGATCTACTACCGTGTACTGTACAACGGTGAGGTTATTTCTGATTGGGCTGTTTATGAGGACATCCTGAGCTTCACTCAGGACGGTCAGTATCGCGTAGAGGCTTACGCTGTTGCTGACGGCAAGCTGCCCAGCTACGAGATCGCTTATGAGTTCGTAGTAAGCCCGGCTACCGGCCTGGTTGAGCTCGACGCTAACAAGACCGTTGCTAACGTACGCTACTTCAACATGGCTGGCCAGGAGATGAGCCAGGCTAACGGCATGACCATCGTTGTTACCACCTACACCGATGGCACCACCAACACCTCTAAGGTTGTGAAGTAAGCCAAACAACTCATCAGCTTCTAGCTGAATGACAAATTTCAGGCGACCCAAACCGGGCCGCCTGATTTTTTTGTAATGTATGGCCTCGCCTTGGCGTGGCCGAAAATAAACTACGAATTACGCGAATTTAACAAATTGGCATCCGCGTACTTATTTTCATCGAATTTCGCGAATTCCAGAGGATAAATGCCTCGGCGTGACCGCTTAAAAACTACGAATTACGCTAATTAAACGAATAGGCATCCGCGTACTTATTTTCATCGAATTTCACGAATTCCAGAGGATAAACGCTGATTTTATTTCGCGATAAGCGGAACGGCCATGCCAAGGCCCGACGACCTGTAGAGACGCAAAATTTTGCGTCTCAAGTGCGACAAATTGTAATGTCTATACGG
>CACYSG010000087.1 GCA_902776955.1 uncultured Bacteroidales bacterium
GCTGATTGTTCCCGTTTTGTTCTTCCTTTTGCGTACAAACATGTGGCAAAGATAAACAAATTCGGGGTCGCATCACCCTTGATTCACCCTAATTCACCCAATCAATACATCTAAATGACTGATAATCAATATCCGCTATCTGATGGCAGAAAAAAGTGATGAAGTCAGGCGAGGTTAACATTGCCGACGTGAACTTCCTTATCGATA
Organism: uncultured Bacteroidales bacterium; assembly: GCA_902776955.1. Taxonomy (GTDB): domain Bacteria; phylum Bacteroidota; class Bacteroidia; order Bacteroidales; family Muribaculaceae; genus Sodaliphilus. The sequence continues at coordinate 208 of CACYSG010000087.1, forward strand.
TGATTCTCTCGGGAGAGTATGACATTATTGGTGACATAAACAATGACCACGAGATTTCCATTGCCGATATCAACTTCCTGATTGACATCATCTTGAACAACTAATCACCAACTGACATCATTCATGATGCCCCGGCCTTGTTTTGTTAGGCTGGGGCATCATTGTCTATATCCCTGTCAGTAAAGTGAGCCCATTACGCTAAAGTTTTCGGGAAGCGATTGTCATAAAAAACAAAAAAAGGGGACGCTGAATATTGCGTCTCCACAAGACTTTCACTAAATTTGCCGATTGAAACCAACAATAATGATTCGAGGATACAATTATGGCAAAGATTCGCAATTTCATGCTATTGTGCTTGTGCGCCCTGATGGCGATTCCCACTTTGCGTGCCGAGCACCTGATGATTATCGCAGTTAATGACACCCACAGCCAGATTGACCCTGCCGACGACGGCAAGGGCGGTGTGGCAAGGCGCAGGGCCATCTATGACCACTTGCGCGCCACTAACCCCAACACGGTGCTGCTGCATGCCGGCGATGCCGTTCAGGGTACGATGTTCTTCTCGCTCTACCGCGGCGAGGTGGAATACTCGCTGATGGACACGTTGGGCTATGATGTGATTATCATGGGTAATCATGAGTTTGACAACGGAATGGAAGAGCTGGCGGCCCACTACCGCAACGTTGACGCCGTGAAAATCAACGCCAACTACGACTTCTGCAACACTCCGCTCGAGGGTCTTTTCCAGCCTTACTGGATTAAGGCTGTCGGCGACAAGCGGGTGGCCTTCTTCGGTATCAACGTGAACCCGACAGGCCTGATTGCCGAGACCAACTGCCAGGGTCTGGGTTACCGCTATGCTCCCGACGTGGCCGACGCCACAGCCCGCTACCTCAAGGAGGTGCAGGGTGTGGATTATGCCATCATGGTGTCGCACATCGGCTACAGCAGCTATGAAGCCAGCGAGCCTAACGACACGCTCATCATCGGCCACAGCCATTACATCGACATGGTCATCAGTTCCCACTCCCACACCACCATCAAGCCGGGCAGCGGTGACGACCGCATCGCCAACGCCGACGGCAAACTGATTCCCATCGGCCAGAACGGCAAGAGCGGCAAGCTCGTTGCCACCTACGACCTGGATCTGGAAACGGGCGAGGTCGTGTATAACCAGATTCCCGTGGATGCCAGCTGGGACGAGGCAGCCAAACGCTACACCGCAATGAACGCCTGGCTCGACAACTATCGCCACGGTGTGGACAGCATCATGAATACGCCAGTCGCCACCAGTGCACGCTTCATGCGCAATTCCAGCGACGCGCTCCAGAACTGGGTGAGCGACGCCGCCATGGCTATCATCACCGACCTGTCGGGCATCAAGGATATCGACTGCGCCATCATGAACAAGGGCGGCATCCGCACCAACATGCCTCAGGGTACTGTCACCGAGGGCGTGATCGGCTCGATGTTCCCGTTTGACAACCGCTTTGTCGTGCTCGAGATGCCGGGATCGGAGTTGCTCGAGACCCTCAAGGTAATGTGCGGCCGCGGCGGCGATGCCGTGAGCAAGGAGTTGCGCGTCACCTACAACGACAAGGGCGAGGTCACCAAGGCCACCATCAATGGCAAGAAAATCGACCCGAAGAAAATATATAAGGTAGCGACCATCGACTTCCTGGCCAACGGAGGCGACTACATGGTGCCGATGAAGCGGTGCAAGAGGCTGTTTGTCGATACCCAGAAGTACGGCAACCACATGCTCACCTATGTCAAGGCCCTCCAGGCTGCGGGCAAAAAGATCAACGCTCCCGACGAGATGAGATTTAAGAAGAAATAGACTTTACAGGTAAAGTTTAAAGTTTACAGGTTAAAGGTTAAAGGATTGACTTTTTGACTGTAAGATTGTTTGTAATCAGGTAATTATCCATTGCAAGGCTAGAGGCTAAAGGCTAAAGGCTAGAGGCTAACTAAGGACTAAAACTAAAATACAATGACCAAATTCAAACGTATCGTGCTGGTAATGGCGGCAGTGGCCATCACATTGAGTGCTGCTGCCAGGGGAAACGCCAAGTTACCCAACCTGTTCAATAACGTGGATCAGGTAGCGATGAACCAATGGGTGGACAGCGTGTTCAACTCCCTATCGGAGGAGGGACGCATTGGTCAACTCATCGTTGCCGCGGTTACCCCAAAGAGCAATGACGCCACCCGTGAACTGGTGAGACGTCTGGTCACCCAGAATCTGGTGGGCGGACTCATCTATGAGGGCAGCACTATCGCCGAGCAGGCCGAGGTCACCAACCTGGCCCAGTCGCTGGCCGCCGTGCCGCTGGTCATCACTATCGACGGCGAGTGGGGCCTGGGCATGCGACTCAAGGAGGTGCCAAACTTCCAGCGCAACCTCATCCTGGGTGCTCTGGACAACGACATGTTGCTCTATGAGTACGGCCGTGAGGTGGCTCGTCAGTGCCGCCGCATGGGCATCCACGTGAACTTCGCTCCGGTACTTGACGTGAACGACAATCCGCTTAATCCTGTCATCGGCAACCGTTCCTTCGGCGAGAGCCCCGAACTGGTTGCCCGCCACGCCATCGCCTTTGCGCGCGGCCTGGAGGATGGCGGTGTGATGGCCGTCGGCAAGCATTTCCCGGGTCATGGCTCATCGAGTGAGGACTCCCACAAGACCCTGCCCGTCATCAACAAGTCATTGCAGGAAATCAATACGTGCGAATTGGTCCCCTTCCGTCGCTTTATCGACGCGGGATTGAGCGGTATCCTCACCGCCCACTTGCTCATGCCGTCGCTCGAGAGCGGCAAGGCGCCGACAAGCCTGTCACGGGAATGCGTGGGCACGCTATTGCGTGACCAGTTGGGCTTTGAAGGTCTGATTTTCACCGATGCGCTTAACATGAAGGGTGCGACCCAGATGCTGAAGGGGTCGCCCTGCGTCAATGCGCTCCTGGCGGGTAACGACGTGCTACTCATGCCCGAGAACATCAACGACGAGATTGCTGCCGTCAAGGCGGCGGTCGCCAGTGGCAAAATTCCGCAAAGCGTCATCGACGAGCGTTGCAAGAAAATCTTGCGCTACAAGTATGCCCTCGACTTGACCAGCAAACAGCACGTCAACACGGCCCACCTGACCGAAGACGTCAACTCGCAACACGCAGCGGTGCTCAAGCGCCAGCTCACCGCAGGCAGCATCACCGTTATCAAAAACAACGACAATATCCTTCCCATCCACAACCTGCAGAGCCGCCACATCGGCGTGGCCACCATCGGCAACGAGAACGGCACGACTTCGACATTCACCCGCCGCTGTGCCGACTATGCCGAGGTGAAACGCTTTGACCTGGCCAAGGCTGGCGACGCCGCTACCCTGGCCGAGCAGCTGCACGACGGACACTTCAACACCATCATCGTCGAGGTGGGCGAGGATAACGAGGCTAATCGGGCCGCCCTTGATGCCGTGGTCAAGAAGAACAAGAACATCATCGTGGTGATCACGAGCAAGCCCTATGACATCAAGAATTACGGCAACGCCATCACCAACAAGCACGTCAAGGCCGTCGTGCTCACCTACGAGAACTCCAAACTCGCCGAGGACTACGCCGCCCAAACCATCTTCGGCGGCAACGGGGCCAACGGCAACCTGCCCATCTCGCTCTCGTTCAAGGGCAAGAAGACGCGCTATGATGCCGGTCACGGCATCCACTATGCCGCCAACCGCCTGGGTTACTCCATTCCTGCCGAGGTAGGTCTGGACAACCGCCTGACGGCCCAGATCGACTCGGTGTGCCGCCTCGGCGTGCAGCAACACGCCTTCCCCGGCTGCCAGGTCATCGTGGCACGTCACGGCAAGGTGGTGTACAAGGGCTCCTTTGGCACGATTGACTACAGCAGCAACGTCAAGGTGGACGACTACACGCTCTTCGGCCTCGCCTCGGTATCCAAGGCCACCGGAACCATCAGCGGCGTGATGAAAGCCTTTGACGACGGCAAGTTTGCCCTCGACGACAAGGCCAGCGAGTACATTCCCGGCCTGCGCGACGGTGACAAGGAGGACATCACCTTCCGCGACCTGCTGTACCACGAGACCGGTATGCCCGCATCGCTCAACATGTGGTACATGATGATGGACCCCAACACCTATAGCGGCAACCTCATCGCCGGTGCCGAGGATGCGACCCACCCCATCAAGGTCATGAACGGCGCCTGGGGCCACAAAGATGCCAAGCTGCGCACCGACATCCTCTCGACGGTCAAGACCGATAAATTCAACATCGCCATTGCCGATGGCATCTGGGGCGGACGCGTGACCTATGACTCCATCATGAACCGCATCTATCACGCCAAGCTCGGCAAGAAGAAATATCTGTACAGCTGCTGCAACTTCTCGCTGCTCGCCGATGCGGTCCAGCGCATGACCCACTCGCCGCTCAACTACTATGTGAACAACTACATCTTCGCCCCGCTGGGAGCCTATCACACGATGTACCGCCCGTTGAGCAAGTATTCGCGGGACGAGATAGCCTATACCGAGAAGGATACCTACCTGCGCCGCCAGCACATCCACGGCTACGTCCATGATGAGCTTGCCGCTTTCTCGGGCGGAGTGCAGGGCAATGCCGGCCTGTTCAGTAACGCCAACGACCTGGCCAAACTCTTCCAGATGTGGCTCAATGGCGGCACCTATGGCGGCGTGCGTCTGTTGAAGGCGTCCACCATCGAGACGTTCACGACCCAGAAGAGTCCCAACAGCCACCGCGGCCTGGGCTTTGACAAGCCCGTTGTGGGCAATCCCGACGCCAGCAACACCTGTGCCGAAGCCACCCCCGAGACCTACGGCCACACGGGCTTCACAGGCACATGTTTCTGGGTAGATCCCAAGAACGACATGTTCTACATCTTCTTGAGCAACAGGGTAAGCCCCACGCGCAACAACCCGAACTTTGGACGCATCAGTGCTCGCAGCCACATCCAGTCGCTGATTTATAAGGCGATTAGGCAGTAAGTACAGTTTAAAGTTTAAAGGTTAAAGGTTAAAGTTTAAGGTTTAAAGGTTTAAAGGTTAAAGGCTAAAGGCTAAAAGCTAATGGCTATAAAAAAAATATTAGATATGAAAAAGTTAGCATTCATTTTAATGGCCCTGATGCTGCTTGCATCGTGCGGCAGTAAGGATTACAAGGTGATTGTCACCTTCCCTGACGACGCGAACAACGGCGAGACCGTTTTTCTGACCAATTATGACACGGGCGACACCATCGCCACTGCCACTGTCGAGAACAAGACGTGTACCCTTGAAGGCACGACCGAAAAAGGCTTTTTCGCACGCCTGTATGCCGCCGGCAACCCTTACGGCTTTGTGGTTGAACCCGGCGAAGTGAAACTTGATATTGCTGGGGGCAATGCCATCAGTCCGCTCAATGACAAGATTGCCGCCTGGAGCAAGGACATGGAAACCGTGGCCAATGACTCCACGCTGACCGAGGAAGAGAGTGAGGCCCGCTATATCGAGGGATTGATGAAATTGTATCAAGAGAACAAGGACAACGCCATCGGACCTTGGGCCTTCTGCAACTACATGATGAACAAGGACCTCACCGAGGCCGAAATCGATGCCTTGGTCAAGGACGCTCCTGCCGAGTACGCACAGCTTAAGCGCGTCGAGAAGGCAAAGAACGCTGCACGTCAGCTCGCCTTCACCGCCGAGGGCAAGCCGTTCACCGACTTTGAGGTAAAGGCCGAGGACGGTGCGGTACAGAAGCTCTCAGACTACGTCGGCAAGGGCAAAGTCACAGTTGTGGACTTCTGGGCTAGCTGGTGTCCTCCCTGCCGTGCCGAGATTCCCAAACTGCAGGCCCTCAAGGCAAAGTATGGCGACAAGTTTGAGGTACTGGGCGTTGCCGTGTGGGACAACCCCGACGATACCCGTAAAGCCATCGAGGAACTCAAGATCACCTGGCCCGTCATCATCGGCACCCAGAAGTTGACCGAGCCCACCGACCTCTACGGCATCAAGGGCATTCCTCACATCATCATCTTCGGCCCCGACGGCACGATCCTTGCCCGCGGCCTCACTGGCGACCCCCTCGCCAACAAACTCGCCGAGGTTCTCCAGTAAATCATCAGGCAGCACAATTCATCAGAAAACCCGCTGCACTATTATCAAACATCACGCACAACAGGGGTTGAAACCTGTTGTGCGTGAGTTTTTGACTATTTGTGTCCGGTAAAAATCTATTTGGTTGTTCTAATTTATTAATTTACAGTTGACTATATACATCAACTGGTCTTGGAGCATGCTTTAGGGCCGCTCTCGCCCAACGAGCGAACCTCTGGATAACTAGCTGCCCATGGTTGCGAGGTTACGGGTGGACGGTTCCCCGGTCGCTGGCAGGTAGGGCCTCGCCTTGGCGTGGCCGCAATTCGCGAAATAAAGTACTGGCTCCTTAAATCCGACACATTCTGCGCGTTTTTACACGCTCACAAAAACGATAGACGTGTTTAATGACTGATGATAATATTTTCCTATGTTATCTTCATGTCTTTCGATAAATTGGAATTTATAAGGCATGACCCCCTGAGACCTTTATGACCTGTCCCGTAAGCATTCCTGCCTGTTCGCTCGCCAGAAACAGAATCGTATCGGCAATATCC
>CACYSG010000088.1 GCA_902776955.1 uncultured Bacteroidales bacterium
AAGTCGTAGTTGGCGCAGTGGTGCATGATCAGCGTCTCGAGCCGGGTCAGGTGCCTGAAGTTGCTGCTCAGGTAGAAGTTGTCGTTGTGCGAGATGTCCAGGTAGGTGATGTTGACATTGTTGGCATTGATGACCAGGCCTGGACCCGTCACGTGGCTCAGGGTATTGGTGCCCGTGGTCCCTTCCAGGCTCACGAGGTTGCAGTTGCTGGCCTTTAGGGTGGTCAGCGCCGTGAGCGCGGTGATGTTGGCTCCCGTCACCAGTCCGTCATTGCCGCTGATGTCGAGGTAGGTAAGGCCCGTGAGCAGTCCCAGGCCGGTGAGGTCGGTGATGCCCTTGTCGGACACGTCGAGTTGGGTGAGGGTAGCCTCGTTGAACGTGGACCCCTCGTTGACGCCTGTGATGGCCGATAGCGCCGCCCTGAAGTTGTCGTCAGGGAAGTTCGCCTGGCTCAGCGTCACGGTGGCACTTGCCTGGCCGACGCACATAATCGTCAGCAGCAAGGCCGCGCATGTCTGTAATAGTAAACGTTTCATCATAAGTGTATTGATTAAAGTTTCGAAATATTGTCGCTTAATACCGATTCGATTCTGTTGACCGAAAAACCTACTTGTTGATTTTGGTAAAACATGCAAATATAACCACAATTGATGAAATATCAACAATTATGGTGCTAAAAAATACGTTTTTCTCCACCAACCGGCAAGAAAAAACAACGGGGCGGGAATCAACCCGCGGGAATGCTTACTTGATCAACCTGAGCATCCGCGCCGCGCCATTGGCAACGGGCAGCAGCAGGCATGCCGCGAGATAGCAGACGATGAGCCAGGCAACCCAGACGAGGGCCGGCCACTGCAGCGGCTGATAATACTCCCTGAACATCTCGACGCCCACAAAGCCCTGGACAAACCACATCATCATCGACTTGTTGCCCAATTCCATGAACACCCTCTGCACCAGTCGGTTGAAATCCACATGCAATACCAGCCAGACGATCCATGCCGCCTGGAACGGGTTCACCGCCGAAGTGTGAATCTGGCCACGGATGGCGAAAGTGGCGACGATGAGCAGGATAATCAGCAGATTCTTGCCCTGCAGCTTCTCCCAGGTGAGTGACTTTCCCGAGAGCTTGATGCGGGCGGCAACGGTGCCGAAACTCATGATAAAGAGCGTCTGGAGCCACAAGATGACATGATAGACCGCAAAATGGCTGTTCAGGTAAGTGTCAAAATACCGGCTGATGGCAAAAGACGTCCCCAGGTAGATTACAAAGGTGCATACGAGCGACAGCACGTTTCCGATGCGGTCGATGAGCGGGAAAATGAACTTCGTCGAGAAGCTCATCAGGATATAGGGCAACAGGAACCACGTGAACTCGCAATAATCCCATTTCCAGCCGATTAGATTGAGCAGAACATCGTCCCACTCGTGGGAGAATTTCCCTGGATAGAAGATGGAACCCAGCCCGAACACAAAAATTAGCAGCACGATCCAGTAGGCCAGGTACAAACGCACGGCGTGCTTGAGCAGGTAACTCCACGTCAACCGGTTCTGGCGATAGACCATGTAAAGCCCGTAACCGCTGACAATCATGAAGTAACAAACAGGATGAGAAGCACGTGCCAGCGTCTGTGAGAACACATCATTCAGCCCCACGATGGCGCCCACATGATAGATTAACATCAACAGGATACCTATGCCCTTGACGATTGCCGATTGTTCACGTGTCATAAATATGCGATATATTGTGATTTCAAGTTAAATAAGCCAATTCGAGGGCAAAAGTACATAAAAACTCCCAATCTCCCGCCTTTGTCGGGCCATTAAAATGCAATAACGCCTGTTTGCTAGACGTTTTGCACCGCCCCTCCACCGCCCCAGGACGGGCGATGGACAAATCACCCAAACTGCCGTAAAAGGTAGGGACAGTTATTCAAAAAAACAGATGTCCGAGTATTTTTGGCTAGAAATTTGCCCACATGCGATAAAATCAGTACTTTTGCGAGTTAATAGTGGTACCAGAAGTGCCCATGACAGAACAAGACAGTTCGAGACATATAACAGGTAACATGCTGTAAATGACAACTGAGATAGTGTCCCCAGCTTTACCCGCTCTCCATCAGTTCGCCGTATCCCCCGGGAAACGGTGACCCCCTTTGTTGTATCATGTAATTAGCAATCAACCAATTAATCAAGTGTGATGATGGATAAAGACGTAATAACTGTTACTTCGCCCCTGCTGCCCGACCTCGATGAGTTCCACCAGATGCTTCAAGAGATCTGGGACCGCAAGTGGGTGACCAACAACGGCGAGTTCCACCGCCAGTTCGAAGCTGCGCTTTGCGAGTACCTCAAGGTGCCCTACATCAGCGTGTTCACTAACGGCACCTTGCCGCTCATCACGGCCCTGCAGGCCCTTAACATCAGCGGTGAGGTCATTACCACACCCTACAGCTTTGTCGCCACCACCCACTCCCTGTGGTGGAACGGCATCAAGCCCGTGTTTGTGGACATCGACACGGCAACAGGAGGAATTGACCCCGACAGGATTGAATCGGCGATCACGCCGCGGACAACCGCTATCATGCCCGTACATGTGTATGGCAAGCCCTGTCGCACAAAGGAGATTCAGGCGATTGCCGACAAGTACGGCCTTCGCGTCATCTACGATGCCGCCCATGCCTTCGGCATCGAGGTGGACGGCGAGAGCATCCTCAACGAGGGTGACATGTCTACGCTCAGTTTCCACGGTACCAAGGTGTTCGGCACGACCGAGGGCGGCGCCCTCGTCGTGCATGACGAGAAGACCAAGCGGCGCATCGACTACCTCAAGAACTTCGGTTTCGCAGGCGAGACCGAGGTCGTTGCCCCGGGCATCAACGGCAAGATGGACGAGATGCGCGCAGCCTTCGGACTGCTCAACCTGCGCCAGGTCGATGCCGCCATCAAGGCGCGCCAGCAGGTCGCCATCCGTTACCGCGAGGCGCTGCGCCCCGTCGAGGGCATCAACTTCTGGGACGACATGCCCGGCGTGCGTCACAACTACGGCTATTTCCCCATCTTCGTCGATGCCGACAAATACGGCATGACCCGCGATGAGCTCTTCAACAAGTTGCGCGAGCAGGGTATCCTCGCCCGCCGCTACTTCTATCCCCTCATCAGCGACTTCTCGACCTACCGGGGCCTGCCCAGCGCCACCCGCGAGAACCTGCCCAACGCCACCCGCATGGCCGACACTGTCATCTGCCTCCCCATCCACCACGAACTCACCGAAACCGACCAACAACGAATTATAGATATAATTACAAAATGAAAAATTTGTTGATTATCGGAGCCCGCGGTTGGGGACGTGAGGTGTTTGGCATGCTGCCCGATTGTCAGGGTTACGGCACCGAATTTGTCGTTAAGGGTTTCCTTGATGATAAAGTCGATGCGCTGGCAAAGTTTGATGATTATCCTCCCATAATCGACAGCGTGGAGCATTACGAGCCGCAAGAGGATGACGTTTTCGTCTGCGCCCTAGGCGAACCTAAATGGAAACGCCACTATGCTCAGATCATGCTGGATAAAGGCGGCAAGTTTATCAATCTTGTCCACAAGAGGGCCTACCTCGGTAAAAACACCGGCCTGGGACAAGGCTGCATCATCTCTAAAGAGGCAAGCGTCTCCTGCGACGTCCACATCGGCGATTTTGTGACCCTGCAGCGCCTGGCGACGATAGGTCATGACGCTTCATTAGGTGATTACTGCAATATAGGCGCCATGTGTTTTATGGGTGGTGGCTCATCGGTTGGTGAGGAAGCCATCGTCTTTCCTGGTTCCATCATTCTGCCGCATGTGTCGGTAGGCAACAAGTGTACCGTGGGAGCGGGCTCTGTCGTCGTTCGCAAGGTGAAAGACGCAAACACCGTTTTTGGCAACCCGGCAAAGATTATCGACTTGTAAACAATATGGAGAAACGATACAATCCGTTTTCACTGGACAACCGAACGGTTCTCGTGACCGGGGCGTCGTCGGGCATTGGCCGGACAACGGCTATCGAATGCTCACGGATGGGTGCCCGCGTGATCATCACGGGGCGCGATCAGGCACGTCTCGATAGCGTCAGCCAGGAACTCGAGGGCGAGGGGCATCTTTCACTGACTGCCGACTTGACCCAGGAGGATCAGCTCAACCAGCTGATAGAGCAATTGCCGGTTGTCGATGGCGTGGTCCTGTGTGCCGGACAGGGCACCGTGGTGCCGTTCAAGATGGCCGACCGCAAGAAACTTGACCCGATTTTTGAAATCAACTACTTTGCGCCTGTTGAGTTGTTGCGCCTGTTGCTCAAGAAGAAGAAATTGGCGCCCGCCGCATCGGTGGTGTTTGTCTCCTCGATAGGCGGCGTGGACTCGATCACCATCGGCAACAGCATCTATGGTGCGTCAAAGGCTGCTTTGAACTCCGCCATGCGCTTCTGTGCGCTGGAGCTGTCGCCCAAGAAAATACGTGTCAACAGTGTCTGCCCGGGCATGGTCAACACACGCCTCATCCAGGGCGGGGCAGTCAGCGAGGAGCAGCATCAGGCCGACATGCTGAAGTACCCGCTCAAGCGTTACGGCGAGCCCGAGGACATTGCCCACGGCATCATTTATCTGCTCTCTAACGCCTCCTCTTGGGTGACTGGCCACTCGCTGGTCATCGACGGGGGCTATACGATCTAATTAGGAAATATGGCTTTTTTCAAGTTCAATAATATTCGCGTGGCAGGCGTCGCATGCGCTGTGCCGCGCAATGTGGTCGAGACCGAGACCTATAAGCCGGTCTTCGGCGGCGAGGAGGTCGACAAGTTCATCACGATGACAGGTGTCAAGGCGTCCCACCGCACCCTGGAACACCAAACGTGTTCCGACCTGGGCTACCGTGCCGCCCGCGAGTTGCTGGCACACAAGGGCATCAAGCCCGAGGAAATCGGCGCGCTGCTCTTTTCGTCGCACAGCCCTGACTATCGACGCCCGTCAACGGCTTTTGTGCTTCAGTATCGTCTGGGCATCCCCGAGGAGGCGGTTTGCTATGACATCAGCCTGGGGTGCTCGTCACTGGTTGTGGGCATGCAGACGATGGCGTCGGTCATGAACGCCGGCGACATGAAGTATGGCTTGCTGTTCGTCGGCGACACGGCGGGCAAGTCGGTGAACCCCAACGACCGCAGTTCGGCAATGCTCTTTGGCGAAGCCGGCGCCGTGATGCTGATGGAAAAGACCGATGACCCTGCCGACCAGGTCCAGGCGCTCATCCGCAGCGACGGCTCGGGCTTCAAGTATATGATTATTCCCGGTGGCGGCTACCGCAACCTCCATGCCAGCGAGGACGTGGTCATGTGTGACGACGGCAACGAGCGCTCATTGATGAACTCCTTCATCCAGGGGGCCTCGGTGTTCACGTTCACCATCTTTGACGTGCCCCGCCTCATCAAGGACTTCTGGGAGCAGTCGGGCACGACGCCCCAGGACTATGACTGCTTTGCCTTCCACCAGGCCAACCTGTATATCCTCAAGCAAATCGCCAAGAAGACCAAGATACCCTTTGAGCGACTGCCCATCACCCTCGACCGCTACGGCAACACGTCGGGTGCGTCGGCCATCGTCTCGTTGTGCGACGTCTATGGCGGCAGCGACGAGGGCAAGGTCATCAAGGTGATGGCCTGCGGATTCGGCATCGGCATCTCGCTGGGTGCGGCGTCCTTTGAAATCAACACCGCCGACATCCTGCCCATCATGGAGGATGACGAGATCTATACCGAGGGACTCATCACCCATCCTAACCAACTCTACGAGAAAAAGTGATTTACAACGTTCTATCCTATCTAGACGCCTCGGCACGCCGTTTCCCCGATAAGGTGGCGCTTGCCGACGACAAGACGGCTGTCACTTTTGCCCAATGGCACGCCATGGCCCGTGCCATCGGCACCACGATCGCGCGACTCACGGGCGCCGTGCGCCGGCCCGTGCTGGTGTTCGTCGACCGCAAGGTGGAGTGCCTGGTGGGCTTCATGGGCGTGGTCGAGAGCGGCAATTTCTATGTGCCCATCGACAACAAGATGCCCGAAGCCCGCATCCGTCTCATCGCCCAGGTGCTCAACCCCATCGCCGCCATCACGGTCACAACCCGTGATGCCCAGGCCTTGCAGACCATCGGCTTCGACGGCGCGGTCATCGACTATCAGGAGGCCATCGCTCACGAGAGCGACCAGCCCTTGCTCGACGGCATCCGCGACCAGATCATCGACACCGACCCCCTGTATGCCATCTTCACCAGCGGCTCGACGGGAGTGCCTAAAGGGGTGGTCATCAGCCA
>CACYSG010000089.1 GCA_902776955.1 uncultured Bacteroidales bacterium
GGATACGCTTTTGACGTATACACGCTTTCCAGGCGTGCCTCTTCAGCCACTCGAGCATCACTCCATTCGTCAAATGCGGGGCAAAGGTAATACATTTTGTCGGATAATTCCAAGAATTCAGCAATTTTTTCTTATTTTTGCCCACATGAACAACGATGACCGACTGCGGAATTACAGCCACACCGGTGGTGCCGATGGCCATGACCCGCGTGTGAAACAGCTGGCTACCGACGTGTTGCGGTGGCTGCCCTATGACCCGAACGATGACCAGATGCTGGTCATCGTGGCGCTGGCCCACTTCCTGCTGTACGCTCCCGAGCGGTCGGTTTTTCTGCTGGGCGGCTATGCTGGGACGGGCAAAACGTCGCTCACGGGCGCCATCGTCAAGGCACTGCACCAGCAGGGCATGAAATCGGTGCTCATGGCGCCGACGGGCCGCGCTGCCCATATCTTTGCCGAGTATTCGGGTCACCCGGCCTATACTATACACCGCAAGATCTACCGCCAGCAGGGCTACGGCATCGACGCCTTCGGCCTTGCCGATAACAAGCACACCAACACCGTGTTCATCGTCGACGAGGCATCGATGATCAGCAACGCCAGCGACGGGTCCATCTTTGGCAGCGGACGGCTGCTTGAGGACCTCATCGGCTATGTCTATAATGGTCTGGGCTGCAAACTGGTGCTCATGGGCGACAATGCGCAGCTGCCTCCCGTGGGGCAACTCGTGAGCCCCGCTCTGGACGATGAGATACTGCGCTCGTTGGGGCTGACGACCTATGGCGTGTTCCTGCGGCAGATTGCCCGACAGGCCGAGGAGAGCGGCATCCTGCACAACGCCACCCTGTTGCGGCAGGCGATGGAGGATGGCGTGCTGGGCCGTCCTCGCTTTGAACTCGACGGGATGGAGGACATCGGTCCCGTGTCGAGCGAGTTCCTGCTGGAGACCATCAGCGACTGCTATGACCGCGACGGCATGGGCGAGACCATCATTGTGACCCGCAGCAACAAGCGCGCCACATTATTCAATATGGGTGTGCGCAACACCATCCTCTATCGCGAGGACCTGCTCGTGAACGATGACCTGCTGCTCGTGGCCAAGAACAACTACTATTGGGCACGGGACTATGACGAGGTGGACTTCATCGCCAACGGTGACATGTGCCGCGTGAAGCGCGTGTGGGGCGACATCGAGCACCGCTACGGCTTGCGGTTTGCCGATGTCACCGTCGAGTTCCCCGATCATGACGGCATCGAGATGGATTGTAAAATCGTCGTGGACTGCCTGCTGAGCGACACTCCCGCGTTAAGCCGCGAGCAGAACGAGCGCCTGTTCAACGAGGTGTTCAACGAACTGACGGGTGACAAGCGTGAGCGCTACAAGGCCTTGAAGGAGCATCCCTATTTCAATGCCCTCCAGGTGAAGTATGCCTATGCCGTGACGTGCCACAAGGCCCAGGGCGGCCAGTGGCGCAACGTGTTCATCGACATGGGTGGCATCATGCCCGACGCGATGCTGTCGATGGACTTCTACCGCTGGCTCTACACCGCGATGACGCGTGCCCGCGACCGCGTCTATCTCATCAACTGGATTAATGACCCTGAAAAAGACGATTAACCGACAAAAAACGGTGCGCTGAAATCGTGAACTGAAATCTTTTTACTACCTTTGCGCCCGATAATCACCCACTTATATTCCTGCAATGAAGTCTTACAGATTACATCGGCTTGTCATCGTCCTCGCCATCCTGGGCGCATGGCTTGGTGCCGCTGCCACTATCCCCGCTGGTTATTACAGTTCGCTCGACGGCAAGAGCGGCGAGGCGCTCAAGAACGCTATCCATGACCTGACCCTGCGCCACACGGTGCTCAGTTACTACAGCCTCTGGAGCTATTTCCCCGAGACAGACTGCTATCCCGACAACAGGAGCAAGGTATGGGACATGTACAGTGACCGCAACTACTACTTCGGCCGGACGGGAGGCATGAACCGCGAGCATTCCCTGCCCAAGAGTTGGTGGGCTCCCAGCGGCGAGAACGAGAACACGGCGCTGTATCCCAGCTACACCGACCTCATGCACCTCTATCCCGCCGATGCCGATGCCAACTCTGCCAAGTACTACTGGCCGTTGGGCGAGGTCTCGTCGACGACCTTCGACAACGGAGTGACCAAGGTCGGCTCGCCCCTGGCGGGTCAAGGCGGAGGTTGCAGCCAGGTCTTTGAGCCCGATGACCGATACAAGGGAGACTTCGCACGCACCTATTTCTACATGGCGTGCACCTACCAGCACTACCACTGGCGCCACACCTACATGCTCAACAACAGCACGTGGAAAACGCTCAACGAGTGGTCAGTCGACCTGTTGTGCCGCTGGGCACGCAACGATGCCGTGAGCGATAAGGAGATGGACCGCAACGATGCGGTGCAGAAGTGCCAGAACAACCGTAACCCGTTTATCGATTTCCCCGATTTGTTTGAGTACATCTGGGGCAACAAGCAGGGACAGATTTTCTATGTCAGCGAGGCGGGCGACACGACCACCTATGACGGAGACCCCGAACTCATCGCTCCCACCCAGGACACCATGCTCGACTTCGGCGAGGTGGCACTGGGCAAGTCGCTAGAATATACCCTCTACATCAAGGGCCGTGGCCTGAACAACCCGCTGTCGTTGCTGCTTTACCGCTATGACTATGCGATGTTCAGCATTCCCGTGACGTCGGTGAGCCGCGTTGCCGCCAACAGTGCCGAGGGTTACCCCCTGACGATTACCTACACGCCCACTGCCATCGGTGACCACACGGCGCGCCTGCTGATTTCTGATGGCGGCTTGACGGGCAGCATCGGCATCGAGCTGCGGGCCAAGTGCTCGGCCGTGCCCACCTTGTCGCGCCTCGAGGCGCTTCCCGCCACAGGCATTGACGGGCCGCATTATGTAGCCAACTGGAAACCCGCGACCGAGCAGGTGGACTACTATGTCATCTCGCGCATCGTCTATAACAAGCACACCGGCGAAACCAAGGCCGAGACGTTTACCACCGACGACGGCGAGACGACAAGCTACGTCTTCAGCGACCGCATGCCCAACGAGACGCACACCTATAGCGTGCAGTCCTTCCGCCTGGGTTACCTGAGCGAGCCGTCTAACGTCATCACCATCGACATGAGCGGACTGACGGGCATCGAAGCCGACAAACCCTTGCAGGTGCTTACCCGTGACGGCGGCATCCTCATCAAGTGCAGCGAGGCCGTGGGCGCCGCCGACATCTACGACCTGTCGGGCCGCCTGGTGCTCCACATCGACAACGTCGAGAACGATATGATGATAGACCTGCCCCGAGGCATCTACCTGCTTACCACAGCATCCGGCCGTTCCGCCTGGAAAGTCGCCATCCGCTAACCCCCCTTCCCATTATTCCCATTATTCCCATTATTCCCATTATTCCTGTTTTTCCCATTCTTCCCATAAAACAACAATCGGTTGGCCATTCGGCCAACCGATTGTCACGTTATCGGGATTGCGTTGTATTTACTCCTTGATGAGGTTGCCGCCTTCCTTCAGGGCCTCCTCGTTGAGGGGGATGAGGTGCCAGTGGCGCTCGGGGAGGGTCTTCTTGAGTGCCTTGAGGACGCTCTCGATGGTGACCATCGGGCGAACCTTGAGCATCGAACCCAGGACGATCATGTTGAAGGTCTTGGAGTTCTTCATCTCGATAGACTTCTCGGTTGCATCGATAGGATAAATCTTGATGTCGGTGCGGGTGGGTTTCTTGTGGATGCCATAGGTGTCATACATGAGGATGCCACCGGGCTTTACCTTGCTCTCGAACTTGTCCAGTGACTGCTGGTTGAGTACAACCACCACGTCGTAGGTGTTGAGGACAGGCGAGCTGATGCGCTCGTCGCTCACGATAACGGTAACGTTGGCGGTACCGCCACGCTGTTCGGGACCGTAAGAGGGGAGCCAGCAGACTTCCTTGTCTTCCATCAGGCCAGAGTAGGCAAGAATCTTACCCATTGACAGTACACCCTGTCCGCCGAAGCCGGCAATAACTATTTCATTGATCATAGTGTCTTCTAAATTTTAGCGTTGAATACCATCTTTCAAGTCCTTCAAGTCTCCCAGGGGATACTTGGCGAACATATTCTCTTCCATCCACTTGTTGGCCTTCTCGGGCGTGAGTTTCCAACCGGTGTTGCAAGCGCTGACGATCTCGACAACCGAGGTGCCCTTGCAGTTGATGCTGTTCTCAAATGCCTTGCGCAGGGCAGCTTTGGCCTTGCGGACGTTGGCGGGAGTGTGAACGCTCTGACGGGTCACGTAGCAGGTACCGTCGAGTTGTGCCAGCAGCGGGGTGATGGCCAGGGGATAACCGTTCAGGTCCGGACGGCGGCCGTAGGGGCAGGTAGCGGTCTTCTGGCCCAGCAGGGTCGTGGGAGCCATCTGTCCACCGGTCATGCCGTAGATAGCGTTGTTGATGAAGATGATGACGATGTTCTCGCCACGGTTGCAAGCGTGAATCGACTCGCAGGTACCGATAGCCGAGAAGTCACCGTCGCCCTGATAGGTGAATACCAGGTTCTCGGGCCACAGGCGCTTTACAGCGGTAGCCAGAGCGGTGGCACGGCCGTGGGGAGCCTCTTCCCAGTCAACGTCGATGTAGTTGTAGGCAAATACGGCGCAACCAACGGGCGAAATGCCAACGGTCTTTTCGGCAACACCCATTTCCTCAATGACCTGGGCAACGAGTTTGTGCACAACGCCGTGGGAGCAACCCGGGCAATAGTGCATGTGGACCCTATTCAATAATTTAGGTTCTGAATAGACCTTATTCTCAGGTTTAATGATATCGTTAAGTTCCATTGCGATCTTACTTATTAATGAGTTTCTCTTTCAGTACGTTCAACAGCTCGTCGGGGGTGGGCACGTTGCCACCGAAGCGGCCATAGTGCTCAACCGGCATCTTGCATTCAACGGCAAGCTTCACATCCTCGACCATCTGGCCGGCGTTGAGCTCAACGCACAGGATGCCCTTGACGTTCTTGGCGGCCTCGCGCCTCGGCGCGGGCCAGTTCCATGGTCTTCATGGCGACGCGGGCGGTGGTGCCGAAGGCGGTGATCAGGTAATCGCAGTCGTCGGTGTCAATGAGCTCGCAACGGGTCTCGTTCTTCTCAATCTCGCGGTAGCAAGCCTGGAAGCGCCAGTTGTTCTCCTCCATTTTGTCGTCGTCGAGCTCAAGGCTGGTAACGACATTGCTGGGACGCATGCCCTTGCGGCCATTCACGGCCCACGGGCACTGCTCGCGGATCTCGTCGTCGGTGCGGCGCGGACGCTGCTCGGGCAGCACAACCTTCTCCATGAGCTGGCCGATAGTACCATCGGCGAGGATCATCGAGACGCAGCGATACTTGAATGCCAGGTCAAAGCCCAGGGCGACCATGTCGGCCATCTCCTGAACGCTGCTGGGAGCGAGCACGATCATGTGATAGTCACCGTGACCGCCACCCTTACAAGCCTGGAAGTAATCGGCCTGTGAAGCGTGGATGGTTCCCAGACCGGGGCCACCGCGCTGTACGTTGATCAGCAGTGCGGGAACCTCGCTGGCAGCGAGATAGGACACACCTTCCTGCATGAGGCTGAAACCAGGGCTGGAGGTAGAGGTGCAGACAGCCTTTCCAGTCATGGCACCGCCATAAACCATGTTGATGGCAGCGACCTCACTCTCGGCCTGCAGTACAACCATACCAGTAGTTTCCCAAGGCATCTCTTCCTCGAGTTTCTCAAGCACCTCACTCTGCGGAGTGATCGGGTATCCGAAATATCCGTCGGCGCCGTAGCGGATCATCGCCATGGCGAGGGCTTCGCCGACGCACGATAAACCTCGATGCACGCATCGGGGCAAACCATTGCACAACTCTGGCAACCGATACACAGCTCGGGTTGCTCCATGTAAGCGAAATGATATCCGCGGTCATTAACCTCTTTCTCTTTGAGGTTCAGCACATTACAGGGGCATGCAACAACACACAGTCGGCAGCCCTTGCATCGTTCCGTATTTACTACTACGGCTCCATGAAATTTTGCCATAAAAAGAAATAGTTTAAAGTTTAAAAGGTTATTAATCTTAAATTCGTCTAATTACCCACAAAAATACTCCTTTTTGGGGACATAGCAAGCAAAAATGTATGATTATTTACCAACAAATGGTGATTTTTTGGGGAAAAGGTCCAAAAGCAGATAGATAACCTGCCCACCTGCTCGTGGAAACCGTGCCACTTGCCAAATGGTTACAAGATACTGCCGCAAGGGCCCGTAGGGTGAGGGCTGTCGGGCTTAAAAAAATAGAGATTCTAATCACGACAACCGATATTTTTGTATATTTGCATCTCAATGTGTTTTATTTCACTGCTGATTTTTAACTTGAGTTGCATTACTAATCGTTTGATATGATGAAAATCAAGACATTACTGCTGATGGCGCTGGTGTTGCTGACCATAGGCTGCACACGCGAACAGAGCATCGAGAAATTGGGCCGCGAGAAGATGGAACAGATCGAGAAGGAGGGCTTACCTCACATTCAAAAGATGATCGTTAACAACCTCAAGGAGCCTGAGAGTTATGAGCCTATCAGTACCGACATGTCCATTGTGACCAGCGACATGATCATCTATGACTCGGACGCGTTTATCGCCCTGCGCGACCTGGAACGTTCCATCAGAGACTTCAAGGAGACCTATGGCAACGACTCCACCTCTCAGGAAGCACGCTACGAACTGCAATTCATGCAAAACATGGAGGATGTTGTGTATCAAAGGTACAAAATTACCAAAAGGCTCCCTCGTGAGTTTGAGGGCATCGATGTTTACCACCAGTTCTATGCCAACGACCGTCCTGGTCACAAGGCCAAGAAGGGGTATCACATCATTTTCCACAAGGACAACCACACCACCTTGCTGTGCGACCATGACGAGTTCTTGAGGATACAGTCGTTCGCCAGGGAGTTGCTCAAGGATACACCCTACCGCTCCAATTAGGCAGTTGGAAGTCTAGATGCCCCTGTAAAGACGCAAAATTTTGCGTCTCCCATCGTTGACGAGCTGGTGAGGGTGATTGGCCCTGTCCCTGTAGAGACGCAAAATTTTGCGTCTCCCATCGTTAGGCATTACCAAAATGCGACCCTTGAGGTTGTTGCAAAACTAATGTCTCGGCCGTTAGGTCGATTTTAATTGTGTCAAGTGGAGTTTTGCAACACCAGGACACACAACTTGGCTACGCCTAATTGAAGTCAAGGGGGATTATGATTGGCATATGTTGTGAAGTAAAAACAAAGTATAAAAAATCACAAAAACAGCAGATATTGATATAAATTCTTATATCTTTGCAGAAAAGTGTTATAAAAAGTATTGTATTATGAAAACGTTTGTCTTACTTCTCGTCTCATTCATGCCATTTGCTTTGTTTTCGCAAAGCAAATCCAGCAACGTGGATATTAAAAAGCCCATGCCCTCAAATAATATAGTTATTGCTCCCGAATCTTCTGAGAATGTACTTTCACAAAACACGCTTAACTTAGAGGTACATTTAATAGATGAGAACAAGAGTAATGATCAACTATATTCTATCAGATTGTCCGGATTTCGCACCAGATCTGATAGAAGCAGAAGGCTGCTTTTGGTGGAAGCACAGCCCATTTTCCTGATATTAAGTAATGGTAAAGTTTTGGAATTTAATACTGTTGGCGCGGGCGTTAAAGAAGTCAACAATTCACATTCAGAATCCCACGGCATTGATGACGACCTCGTCTTTCAGGTCTCTCGTGAACAGCTCAACGAAATCATACAAGGTAGAATTGTAAATGTGCGTTTCGCGCTCAATGGTACAATGATGATAGACTATAAGGTTGAGAGTAATCGTTTCTCCGAAGCCTTGAGTCAACAACTTGAAGTTCTTGATGGCAATGAAAACCCAATTTCTGGTGACATTGACCGATACCTTGTGCCACTGCAAATTGTCGCTTCGGAAAGGTAACCATCTAAACCCGCTATTACAGGACATATAAAAAACTATGCAAGGCGGCTGGACGTTGTGTGGTGTCCAGCCGCCTTGACTATTGACGGGGGCTCGCAAAAAGCCCTAAAAGGGATTCCTAAAGTCTATACCACGACCACAGTCTAAAGTCTAAAGTCTAAAGTCTAATGTCTAACGTCTAATGTCTAAAGTCTAAACTCTAAACTGCGAGCGCAGCGAGCATTATTTCTTGTAAGCGTCGAGGATGTTCTCGATGGTGTCATCGATGCGCATGCGGTAGAACGAGCGCCAAACGAAGAAGATGGCCACGAGCACGAAGACGATACCTACCCAGGGAGCAAACTCGCGGAAGTTCTCGCTGATAGCCATTTCCATGGCGAGCAGACCGAACAGGGTGGTGAACTTGATGATCGGGTTGAGCGATACCGACGAGGTGTCCTTGAACGGGTCACCCACGGTGTCACCGACAACCGATGCGTCGTGCAGGTCGGTTCCCTTGAGGTCGAGGTCAACCTCCACCACCTTCTTACTGTTGTCCCAGCTACCACCGGCGTTAGCCATGAAGACGGCCTGGAACAGACCGAACAGGGCAATCGAGATGAGGTAGGAAACGAACAGCGAAACGGCGTTAGCGCCACCCACGCTACCCGGCGATGCCAGGCAGGCGAAACCGAGGGCGAAGAAGAAGATGGCCAGGAAGATGTTGAACATACCCTTCTGGGCATACTGGGTGCAGATCTTAACGACCTCGACCGACGACTTGGTGTCGGCCTTCTTGGGAGCGTTGGGATCGAGCTTGATGTGGTCCTTGATGAAGGCTACGGCACGGTTGGCACCGACGGTAACGGCCTGGGTCGAAGCACCGGTGAACCAGTAGATGACACAGCCACCCAGCAGGAAGCCGATGATGGTGTAAGGATTGAGCAGGTTCAGCAGAGCGGCGGGATCAACACCGAGGGTCTTCTGGATCACAAGGATGATCGAGAAAATCATCGTGGTAGCACCCACAACGGCGGTACCGATGAGCACGGGCTTAGCGGTTGCCTTGAAGGTGTTGCCGGCGCCGTCATTCTCCTCGAGGTAGTGCTTTGACTTCTCCCAGTCGGGCTTGAAGCCGAAGTCGCGCTCGATTTCCTCGTCCTTGTTGGGCACCTCCTCGATGAGCGAGAGCTCATAGACGCTCTGGGCGTTGTCGGTCACGGGACCGTAGCTGTCAACGGCGATGGTCACGGGACCCATACCCAGCATACCGAAGGCCACCAGACCAAAGGCGAAGATGGCGGGGTAGGACATCAAGGTCTCGGGGATGTCGATAGAGAAGGCATAGCCCACAAACATCAGCAGCACGAAGGCCAGACCGGTCCAGAAGCCGGAGAAGTTACCGGCCACAAAACCGCTGAGGATGTTCAGCGAGGCACCACCATGGTGCGAAGCCTTGACAACTTCCATCACGTGGCCGCTCTTGGGCGAGGTGAATATCTTGGTGATCTCGGGGATGAGGGCTGCGCCCAGAGTACCCATCGAGATGATGCTGGCCAATTGCCACCACAGGTTGGGCTGTCCCTCGATATTGCCGAGCTGCATATAGGAAACGATATAGGTCACGGCGATACTCAGCACGCTGGCGAACCATACGAGCGAGGTAAGGGGCTTCTCAAAGTCGAGGCTGTCCTTGCCGGCATATTTTGCCTTGCAGAAGGCCTTGTTGACCCAGTAGGCCACAACGCTGGTGATGACCATGAGGATACGCATCGAGAAGATCCACACGAGCAGGTTCTTCTGCATCTCGGGGTCCTTAACGGCCAACAGGATGAACGATACCAGGGCGACACCGGTCACACCGTAGGTCTCAAAACCATCGGCGGTGGGGCCAACGCTGTCACCGGCATTGTCACCGGTACAGTCGGCAATCACACCGGGGTTGCGGGGGTCGTCCTCGCCGATCTTGAAGACCACCTTCATCAGGTCGCTGCCGATGTCGGCAATCTTGGTGAAGATACCACCGGCGATACGCAGGGCGCTGGCGCCGAGGCTCTCACCGATGGCGAAGCCGATGAGGCATACACCTGCCAGGTTGCAGGGCACGAACAGCAGGATGGCGAGCATGATAATCAGCTCGACGCACACCAGCATCACGCCGATGCTCATACCCGCATTCAAGGGGATGTTGAGCAGGCGCAGCGGGTCGCGGCGCAGCGAGGCAAACGCCATGCGGGCGTTGGCATAGGTGTTCATGCGGATACCATAGGCTGCAACGGCATAGGAGCCCAGCATACCGATAACGGTGGACAACAGGATGATGAGTACCTCACCTATCGACATGTGGCTGAGGCCGCCGAAGTAGAAGGCGACAACCACGCCGATGAACAGGAACAGGATGGCCAGGAAACGGCCCTGCTGCTTGAGGTAGGTCGAGCAGGTCTTGTAAATCACCTCACCGATCTCACGCATCGCGGGATGAACGGGCAGACTCTTAGTCTTCATGAAGTGATAGACACCGAAAAGCATTCCCAGTACGCACACCAGGAAGCCCCAATGAAGGAAGCTGAGGTCATGGAGCGACTGTGGCATCACCAAGTCGGCCTCACTGGCGCTCATGCCGAGGCTTGACGCTAACGCAAGCAAGAGAATAAAGGATTTCTTCATAGATTTGCGATAAAAATTGTGTTTGTTTATGTTGTTGTTTAAATGTTCAGGGTTTTCACGTGGATTTCATGAGGTGTCGGCCTTGACGGTGAGGAGCCCCCTCGCTGAAATCGCCCGCAAAGTTACAACCATTTTTTCTAATAGGTGTAATATATGTTGAGAAATTAACACCTGTGGGCGCAAAAAAATCTGTTTCGCGACGCGAAAAGGGCAAAATAAATGGCAAAAGAATCGGATTTTGACAATATAAGGTGACAAAATGCCGATTCTTTTACCAAAATGGTGGCAATTTCCCAAGTTACGATTTGTTACTTTGTGGACAATTATTCAAAAACATAATTAAGGAAATCGTGCAGTGGCTTGAGAGGTTGTAAGTCGCTAGCGACGCGCTCCACCCAGTCCTCGCAGTCAAAGTAGTCCAGGTCGACGTTCATGACCAGCAGGTACTCTTTCATCTTGATGTATTCGGCCAGCGGGTGGTCCTTGGGAAACCCCTTGGGCATCGACTTGAGCGACTGCGACATCCAGCGGTAACGGGACTTGATGGCAGGGTTGTTCACGATGGACAGGAACTCGTCGGGCTCGGCGTCGATGAGGCCGCGCAGCTGGTCGAGGATGGGTTTCTCGGGCCACCAGATGCCGCCGCACAGCATCATTTCCTCAACGCCCATGTGGACATAGTAGCATGACTGCACCGTGTGCCGGCCGCCCTTGCCGATCACGCCCGAGAAGTAGGTCTTGTAGGGACGCTTGTCGTGCGAGAAGCGGATGTCGCGGTAGATGCGGTAAACGCTGTCCTTGACCGTCAGGCCGCGCGCCTGGGGGTCAAAGTCGGCCACTAGGCCGATGAGGCGTTCCATGTCCTGCTCCCACGGTCCCCTCAGGGCGTCGTATTGCTCCTTGTGCGCCTTGAACCACGGCCGCTCGTTGTTGATGGCCAGCTGGCGCAGAAACGCCATGACCTCGCTGATATCGCTTGCTGATTTCATCGTTTTTGATTCATTTTATTCGTCACTACAAAGGTAATCGTTTTGTCCATACCCGCCAATAAGTCGCATTAAAAAACTGTTGTCCGGTAAAAAGCGAGAAATGCAGGCTGTCGACCTGCTCGTCCGTTACGGTAAGCCCCTTAAGTTAAAAAAAACTGCTCAATTTATATTTGCTCAAGGGGTTACAGCATATATCGGATTTTTTACCGGAACCCGTTGGCGGAATCAAAGCAACATCGTTTTTAACGCTGCCAATTCTCACCCGAAATGTGCCCTTTGGGGTGGAAGCAGCGACAAGATGCCATGCATGCGAATGGCACCCGGAGGGTGGCCTCTGAGTAACCGGTGGTACCTGCCTGCGGAACGAGCGAAGCGAGTGCAGCAGCAGGCAC
>CACYSG010000090.1 GCA_902776955.1 uncultured Bacteroidales bacterium
GGCAGAGCCACAGAGTGACCTTCGGTTGCCCACGCTTTGATTACCTCACCGGCTGCATCCCAGCATGCCTGCATCACTCCCTTGCTCACTCCGCTGCGGAGGGCCGCCTCCTTGATTACCTTCTCTGTGGTCAGAGGGATGTACAGCTCGGGCTGCATCACGTATCGGTAAACGCCTTCGTCGGTCTTGCTGAACTTGATCTTCTTTTCAACTGCTTTTACTTTAAGTGCCATAATTCAAAAATTAAAAGGTTAATAGATTGTTTGTTAATTGTTTTCATCATCTCGAGATCGACTTCTTTTTGGCCGCAGGTTAGAAAAGACTGCCTCGTGCACTAGGAAAATTTTTCTGCCTAACCAGGCCGCAAATTCTATCTCTCTTTTGACATTGCAAAGGTACAAAATATATCCGTACGAACCAAGCATTTTATCAATTTATTTCCGATTTATTTCAAATGTTAAAATCGGAGGACGAGAGGTGTACCATGCACCATTGCACCATGCACCATTTCCGAATCGCGAGAATCATAAATTCTATATTATATTTTATATAATATATATATTATATAAAATATATAGTATATATTACCACACATCAGCAACACATCAAATTTCACAAATGGTGCAATGGTGCATGGTGCACGTTGCACCCCTCACACGGGGACACTCACACGGGGACAGGCACGCTGTGATGTGCCCGTGTGATGGGGTTAAATTATCTCCTTGACCTGCGCCTGCGGCTTCTGCTCTTGGATTTCTTCCTTTTGCTTGATTTCTTCTTTATCTTGCTTGTCTTCTTATCTACTGTAGCGCTATCATCGTCATCATCGTCTATAGTATCGTCATCATCAATGTCCGCAATATCTTTATTTACGTCCACCAACGAATCTGCGGTATGATTTACAGCCGGTGCCGCAATAGAGTCAAGCTCCTCTTTTGTGAAGTAAACCACTTTCATCCTTAAGTCGACTCCGGCAGGCTTGACGAATGTCCACGTTCCGTCATCATTCTTTTTAGCAGTGATGTCATCATCGGCTTTCGCCGTAAGTACTGCTGTCAATGAAGCGATAGCAAGTACACAGATTATAATATGTCTTTTCATTCTCTTTACTGATTAATTTATAAGATGTGGTTAGAATGCAAGAATGGCTCTTACGCCAAACCGATGAGTCTTGTTGCCATTCTCAATCTTGTTATTGACAAAGAGGAAATAGATTCCTGTGGCTTCGGATTTCACTTGTTCTTTAGTCAAATATTCGTTAGCCGTCCAGTAAAAGTCATGTTTCACACGCTCACCACCAGAAGATGCAATCACGTCAAACGCCCTGTTAGGCTTGTCGTTGATGAAATTCAGGTCACTGACAGTTGGCAATCGCCACGCTGCCTCCCTGACAGGATGTGAGGCAGCCCATTGGGTGACGGCTGCAGGAGCCTCTTTCCAGGTGTAACGGCTATTACTCACATCCTCAATGGCAATAGCCAGTCCATGTTTGCAGTCAGCCAAGCTCCCAAGATATGCAATGGCGGCAACAGGTACAGCATTTTCAGCCTTAGCCGCCTTGACATGAGGATATACCCTTCCGTTTGTAGCGATAACCCATCCGATGTTGTCTGCGGTGACATTGTTCAAATCCACCGACATACCTTCCCACGGGGATACCGTTTCCAGCTGTATTGCCTTTATTCTGCCAAGATCGGCTTGTTTTGGGATAAGTACGACTACCGACGAGTCGGCTATTCCCGTCACTTTACCATTTTTTACTTCATTTCCGTTAACCACCCATCCGTAAGGGATGTTGGTGATAGTGTTCTGGCCCCAGGATTTCTGGTTACAAAAACACACTGCCATAAGCAATATTGCAAACGACAGAGGGTTAATAATCTTTTTGCTATTCTTCATTAATTCTAAGTTTTCGTATTTATTGTGCAAAGATAGTTCTATTTCCTAAAATATTGATGAATTATGTCTCGTGACAGCTAGTTTTTGTAATTTTTGAGAGATTTTTGTAAATTCTGATAGTCCGACTCACACGGGGACAGCGTGCCTGTGTGAGGTGAGAAATTTTTCGGCATAATTGTGCGATATATCCGAAAAAAGTCGTATCTTTGCGTTCTGAGTTAACGAAAAGGTATGAAGACGAAGGAATATTCAATGAGGGAGATGATCATCGACCAGTGTCTTGGCACTGGGCGGGAGTTTACGCGTGAAGAACTGCAGACGGAGGTGAACAAGGGCCTGAAGGCGCGCGGCATGCAACCCGTGACATCGAAGGTCACCATCCTTCAGGACATCAGCGAGATGAACGAGAAATTCTATCTCATCTATGAAGAATACGGTATCATCACCGAGAAACGAGGCCGAAAGACATACTACCGCTATCGCGACGGGATAGAGTCGATATACAACCGCGAACTGACCCCCGCCGAGATTGAGAAGCTGCAAGAGATTCGCACCCTGTTGCAAGGTCTGAAAGGCATGCCGCGACTGGAATGGATCGACCAGATGTCAGTACGTTTCGACCAGCAGATCATCGGCTCCAACCGCACGATCGCAAGTTTCGAGAAGGGCACTGCCGGCGATGACAAATTCTTCCTGCAGCTCTTCAACGCCATCAGCCGTAAGGAGGTGCTTACCATCGAATACGGTCCTTTCGGCAAGGAACCGAAGGAACGCCACATCCATCCCTACCACATGAGACAGTACCTGCGCCGGTGGTATCTCTTTGCGAAAATCGACGGAAAAGATTTCGTGACCTGTTTCTCACTCGACCGAATCCAGTCCGTGCGGAAGAATAATGACCTGACTTATATTGATACCGACATCGACTTCAACCATTATTTCGACGATATCGTGGGCGTGACCCATCCCGACGGCAAGGAGGTGGAGCATATCGTGATCGAGGGCGACCGATGGTCGGAGTATTACCTGCGCACCCTGCCGATACATCCGTTGCAGCACATTGAGAGCAGGGGCGAAGAAGGCTGTGTGGTTACGCTCAATCTGATGGTAAACCCGGAGCTTGAGCGCGAGATACTTTCCTATGGCGAGCATCTCAAAGTCAAGGCTCCGGAGTCGTTCCGTAAGCGCATGGCCGAACTGTCTGCAATCCTCCTCGACAAGCACCGTTAAAACCTCATACTATTTGTTATTACCTTAGCGGCGGGCGTAGGCAGAGCCGTTGCCAGAGCCGCCGTAGCCGATGCCGGCATCGCCGCTGCTGACGGCTGTAATCAGTTCCTGAAGCTGCCGCTTGATTTCTGCCTCCTTTGCGGCATCTGCCTTGACGAGCGTACCTGAGTAGTTGTCGTTGGTCACCGTCATGCTGCCGTCGGCATAGTCAACCTTCGTATCGGCGACATTGGTCATCTCTTTGCCATAGTTGCCGCCGTCAGCGGGGGTGCGGGCCATTACGTAGCTCTCACCTGTGACGGGATCACTCAGCAGCACCCTGCCGTCGGCGAGCAACTGCCACCGGAAGCCGGCCTCCTCGGGGCCGCCATAGACGGCCACCGGCTCGTCGCTGTCATCATTGAACGCGCCCATATAGAGGCAACCCGTGTGGTCGGCATTGACCAGCATGGCCATCAGCACCCGGCTGTAGGGCACGCCCGTCTCGGTGACATCGGCATATTCATACGCGTCCCACCACAGGCCGACAAGCTCCTGCTCCAGGGCACTCATGCCATCAGTGGATGGATTGTCCTCTTTCGAGCAGCCAGTCATTCCCACTATGAACAGTGCGACGGCAAAGATTGCAAAAATTCTTGTTCTCATATATCTCTTGTTATTTATTTCTTCGTCTTCATAGGTCGCCGAAGCGACCACAGATATATTACTTTATCACGACCTTGCGTCCACCGTTGATATACACGCCGCTCTGCGTAGGCTTGCCGTCGAGCTGGCGGCCGTCGAGGGTGTACCAGCCGTCGGATTGACTATTTACTGATTTACTATTTACTATTTCTTGTATTCCGGTAGCCTCGCCCTCGCCGAAGTCGATGTTGAACGAGGCAATGCGGGCATTGCTCGCCGCACCGTCCTCGCCAATCTTGAAGTAGGCACGCTGTGCGCCGATGCTGGCACCCTTGGCGGGATAGTGGAGCTTGCTCGCGCCACCCATAAACAGGATGCTCTTGTCATCGGAGTCGAATGTCAGGCTGTTGTAGGTGCCGATGAAGCGGACGCGGGCATCGCCTGCAGCGCCGTTGTCATAGCTGCGGTCGGTCTTATCGATGCTCACAGGGCTGAACACGGGGCTGACGATGGGTTCGCCGCCCGCCCATTTAATAATATAAGGTGTACCGGCCACGAGTTCCGTGACGGCGGAGCCGAAGCTGAGGTTGAGCGTAGTGCCGCTGATACTGGCCGAGGTGAGCGGACGGGCCGTTGCACCCTCGAGCGGGCTGCCGCTGAGCTTCACGCTGAAGGGCAGGCAGAGCGTGTTCCACGAGCCGTCGCGGTAGAGCGTGCGGCCGTCGAGCTGCACTGGCAGTTGCGCTCCGGCGTATCTGCTCAGCGTCTCGCTGTTGTCACGGTTGTCGGCCAGCGCCAACAGGGGCACTAACTTAGTACCGACAATATTGTCGGCAGTGGCTACCGTCGTCGTACCATCGAGGACGAACGGTCTGCCCTCAACAAAGGAAATGCGCTCCAAGCTGAGGTCTGAGGCAGAACCTAATATGTTGACAGTCCGGATATAGTCATCAGGATTGGTCCAGCCAAGTGTCAGCGTACCGCTATTATACTTGACATCATTACTGTGTATACTCGGGCCGAAAAATCCAATTATCGAACCAAGATCCAACTGCCCGCCATTGATGACGATGTCACCACAAACACCATACTGGCCTTTCCGGTCGTCGTCGTAGCCGCCGCCTATACATTTCCCCCGAGTATTCACGATGGAGATCTTACCGCCATTGATGGTGATGCTGCCACCCGAGGTGTTGTTTCTGTCGCCGCCGATGGCTGCTCCGGCCGAGAAAGCCGCGATTTCGATGCTGCCACTGTTGATGACGAGCGTGCCCACCTCCACGGCGCCGATGCCCGACTTGTCGGTCTCAACAACACCGATGTTCAGCGAGCCTGGTCCGTTGATGGTCAGGCTGTTGCCCTTGCTCAGCTCGATGCCCTTTGGCACCTTGAGCTTGGCATTCTCGCCGAGATTCAGCACCACGCTTCCATCGATCGTGATGCGTTCGGCGATGGTCACGTCTTCGAATACGGTATATTCACCTGTTGTCAGCACTGTCGACTTGCTGGTCACCTCTCTTTGGTCAGACACGCTGATCGGGAAGGTTTTCGTACCCGTGTAGCTGCCCTTGCCGCTGATGGTCAGGGTGTAGTCGCCCATCTCTCTCACGGTCTCGGGAGTATAGGTGAAGTCGGTTCCTGCCGTGAGCTTCGTGCCGTCGGCAGCGGTGACGGTGGGTGCCACGGTGATGTCGCTGCCCGTGTACAGATACCTCCTTTCCACGCCGCTGAAATAGCAGACGATGTAATAGGTGCAGTCTGTCAGCGTTATCTGCCTATAGATGCCATCACCGGTATTGGTGGTGCTGAGCTGACAGGCGCCGCTGACGGTGCAGGCCCTGTCGGGCGAGCCGATCTGAGGCGTCAGGTAGTAGCAGTTGGTGATGGTGCCGGTGCCGTTCTGCAGGCCCATGGGATGCATGGAGCTGATGTTCTTGTAAGTGCCTTTCTCCAAGCAGTTCTCGAGCACGGGCTTGCCGCTGTCGCTCCAGCCCCAGATGACACCGATGTTGGTTGGGTTGCCGCCAACATTGTTGAAGGTGCCGGCGAAGACGCAGTTCCTGATGGTGGTGGCCGATGCCAGCCCGTGGCCCACGATACCACCTGCATAGTCGGTGCTGATGTTGAGTGTGGCGTTGACGGTGCAGCCCTCTATCAGGTTGGTGCCATCGGCAAAGCCCACGAGGCCGGTCGCGTGGCGGCCGTTCGACTCAATGGTGCCGCCGACGGTCACGTCACGGA
>CACYSG010000091.1 GCA_902776955.1 uncultured Bacteroidales bacterium
CACATTGAGGATGTGCGTCAAGAGGCCGAGACCGCTCGCGCCGAGGCCGAGCTGAGCAACCTGCGCAACCAGTTGAATCCCCACTTCCTGTTAAACACGTTGAACAACATCTATGCCCTTATCGCCTTTGACCAGGACAAGGCCCAGATGGCCGTCGGCGAACTGAGTAAACTGTTGCGTCATGTGCTCTACGAGAACCAGCAGGACATGGTTCCGCTCAACAAGGAGGCGGACTTCATCAGGAACTATATCGAGCTGATGAAGATACGCGTCACCGACAATGTGACCATCAACACAGCCATCAACATCTCGCCCAACGATTCCACCCCGGTGGCGCCACTGCTGTTCATCTCGCTTATCGAGAATGCCTTCAAGCACGGCATCTCACCGCAGGGCAAGGGAGAAATCTCGGTGGAACTGAATCAAAGCGGTGGTGACATCACCTGCGAGATTCACAATACCTGCTATCCCAAGCGCGAGAACGACAAGAGCGGCTCGGGCATCGGGCTGGAGCAGGTGAGCCGTCGTCTGGAGCTGATGTACCCGGGCCGCTACACGTGGGACAAGGGTACGACTCCCGACGGCAAGCAGTATTATTCACGCATCACTATCAAGAAAGAAGAGAAATCATGATTATCAAGTGTGCCATCGTTGACGACGAGCCGCTAGCCGTGGAACTGCTGGCGAGCTATGTGAGTAAGATTCCGTTCCTGGAGTTGTGTGGCAAGTACACCAATGCCACCGATGCCCTGCACGGCATCAGTGAGCAACCTGTGGACCTGATGTTTCTCGATATCCAGATGCCCGAGCTCAACGGCTTGGAATTGAGCAAAATGGTTCCCGAGAGCACCCGCATCGTGTTCACCACGGCCTTTGACCGGTATGCTGTCGACAGCTTTCGTGTCAATGCGCTGGACTACCTGTTGAAGCCTATCAGCTATGCCGACTTCCTGGAGGCGAGCAACAAGGCGATGCAGTGGTTCCAACTCGTGCAGCAGAACGAGCAGCCGGCTGCTGCTCCGGCCGTCGAGGAGGAGCCGCGCAGCATCTTTGTCAAGAGCGAATACAAGCTGCTGCAGATCAATCTGGATGACATCCGCTATATCGAGGGGTTGAAGGACTATGTGAAGATTTATACCGAGCAGTCGCCCCATCCCATCCTGTCGCTGATGAACATGAAGGCCATCGAGCAACTGCTGCCGACGTCACGCTTCATCAGGGTGCACCGCTCCTTTATCGTGCAGAAGAGCAAGATCCGCGAGATCGAGCGCAACCGCATCGTCTTTGGCGACGTGTACATCCCCATCGGCGACAGCTACAAGCAGGCTTTCCAGGACTTCATCAACGCCAAGTAGGGATTTAGGCACGAGATTTGCAGTTGAAGGATGAACTTTAACTTTAATCATTAGAGATAGATAAAAATGGAATTTCACATGATTGTAAACGGAAAACAGGAAGGTCCGTTTTCTGTCGAAGAACTGTCGCAGCGGGGAATTAACCCCGAGAGCGAGGTGTGGGCTCCCGGCATGAGCGATTGGATGCAGGCCGGTGATGTGCCCGAGCTGACGGCAGTGCTGCAGCGCGCCGAGTTTGAGGCCGCCCAGCAAGCCGCACGTGCCGCCGAGTCTCAGCCGACCGTGGGAATGCCCTATGAGCCTGCCGTTCCTCCCACCCAGGCGCCGCCTCAAGTGCCGCCTCGCTATCCTGTCGAGGCCGAGCCCAAGAAGAAGAGCGGTTGCACGCCCTGGCTCATCGCGGGATTGATACTTGCCATCCTGTTTGCCACGATGGTGTTCACCTGTCCTGATGAGCATGATCACGAGATGGCTGTCCAGGAGGTCACCAAGGCTTGGGTCGTTGACAAGGTTGACGAGAACTTGGGTGCCATTACCGGAGTGGGTGGCGTGTTCGGCGATTTGATCAATAAGGCCATCAAGGAACTCACGGGCATCGGCACCGACAAGATTATCTCCAAATATCTTGACGTGAGCAACTACGTTGTCTGCTCGGTGGGTCGCGTGAACATCGGCGACGGAGAGCAGAAGATGGTGTCGCTGGGCGTGTTTGGCCACGTGTTCACCTTCGGTAAAGAAGACATCGAGAAGGCCTGGACCCAGGCCATGGACGATTACGAGTCCAAGCACCCGAGCATCGTGCCGTCGGCTCCCGCTCCTGCTCAGCCTGACGAGGAGAGCGAGGAACCACAAGACGAGGAAGTCATGCCCGACCCCAGCATGCTGCCCGACAGCATCATGGGCATCGAGGTGCCCGAGGGAATGGACTCGATGGTCAACCAGATGGCTAACGAGGCCCTGCGTATGGCCAAAGAATGGGCTAAACAGCAGATCGATAATCTGGGGAAATAGGAGAATGACAACAAGAGAGAGGGCCTGACATTTGCGTCAGGCCCTCTCTCTTGTTGTTAGACTTTAGACATTAGACGTTAGATATTAGACATTAGATGGCATCCGCATTAGACTTTAGCCGGTGCAGGTTTTGAGGATGTAAAAGAAGAAGAGGATGATGAAGAACCACATCAGGCAGCCGATCCTGCGGGGTTGCCGGGGCATTGGGCCGAAGTTCCTTCCTGGGCTGGTGGGCGACTGCGTCGGTGGCATGTCGTAGAGTCCGCGGTGGGGAATAAGTATCTGGCGGGGACCGCCGTTATTGTATGGGCCGATGGCGCCGCCAGCCTCGAGCTGGCGGATGAGTTCGGCAGCGCGCTCGTTGCTGATGTGGAAATGGTCGCGCAGCATCATCGGCGTGATGGACCTGCAGTTAGCGAGGAACTTTATCGCATCGTTGTATAGCGGGTCGCTGTCGGGTAGGGGAGGCGGCAGGATGGTGACATCCTCGGGCGCGATGTCGACGGCCGTTGAGGATGGTTTTTCCGGGCTGTCGAAGCTGGTGCCGCAGTTGGGGCAGAAGTGTGCCCCCGTGTTGGCCTCGTGGCCGCACTTGGGGCAGTTGATTGTGCGTGACGGTTCGACGGTCGTGTCAAGCTCGAGCGCGTCGTGCGGGATATAGGCATAGTCCCCGACAATCTGCAGCTTGCACAGGCATTGAGGGCAGATGACCTGGTAGTCGCTATTGATGAGCACCTCGGTGCTCAGTTCCATCTTCTTGCCGCATTTAGGACAGGTGTAAGTCATAATCGTTGTCGTTTTGTTGCAAAGGTAACGCATCTTGCGTTATTAATGACTATATACTGCAAGAATTGTGCCGATGGCGGTTTTCCGTGCCAATAAAAAAAGCGGCCGTCCCCCGTGATGGGGAAAGACCGCCGTTATGGTTTCTTGCAGTGATGTTTTTCTAATATTCCTCGGGGTCGAAGAAGAAGTCGTCGTCGTTGGTCGGGTAATCCGGCCAGATGTCTTCGATAGATTCATAGGTGTCGCCTTCGTCTTCAATCTCCTGCAGGTTCTCTATCACTTCGAGAGGTGCGCCACTGCGCACGGCATAGTCGATGAGCTCGGCCTTGGTTGCGGGCCAGGGAGCGTCCTCGAGTTTGGTTGCCAATTCAAGTGTCCAATACATAGTCTTTACTCAATAATGTGCTATTCTTTAAAAATTGCGCAAAAGTAATACTAATTTTCAATTTTAAGCATTCTTATCCCAATAAATTTCTTCAACTTGGTTTTGGATATTGTTAAATCTTGCAAAAACAAAGAAGAAATCGCTCAATCGGTTGAGGTATTCGAGCACGAGCGGGTCGATCGGGGCTACCTTGGCAAGCGTCACGACGCGTCGCTCGGCTCGACGGGTGATAGTGCGGCAGCGGTCGGCTTGTGCCGAGAGGCGCGTTCCTCCGGGCAGGACGAAGCCCTGTGCCGGTGGCAATTCCTCGTTCATTCGGTCCATCATGGCCTCGAGTTCCTCGACATCCTCCTTGTAGACGCCATACAGTTTGTCGGCCTTGTCATTGGCCAGGTATCCGCCGATGTTAAACAGCTTGTTCTGCGCCTTGCGGATGATGGCGAACACTTCCTGGTTGTCCAGCTTGGTGCTGTGCAGCAGCACGCCCAGGTTGGAATTCAATTCATCGATGGTGCCGTAGGCCTCGACGCGCACGTCGTCCTTGTCAACGCGAGTGCCGCTCACC
This sequence comes from uncultured Bacteroidales bacterium, assembly GCA_902776955.1. GTDB lineage: Bacteria > Bacteroidota > Bacteroidia > Bacteroidales > Muribaculaceae > Sodaliphilus. The sequence goes on from CACYSG010000091.1 coordinate 4,103, forward strand.
AGCGACGTCTGCCCGGCATCGCCGGTGCGGGTATAAACTTTACTGATGTTCATATTATATCTGTCTTTTGATGTTATTGTTCACTTATGATAACGGGCAAAACCCGCTAATGTTATAAACAAAGGCAAGAACCGTGCCGTTTTATGGTTTTGCCTAGTTGTCATGCCAATAAGCACAGGTCCTGTACAAAACCTGTCAGGAGCTATGTTTCGTTATCTGGGCATTGTCATGTCAATGGCAGGGCCTCGGCTAGAACCTGAAGAAGTCGCAGAAGATGATCGCCACGGCCCAAACGTAAGGTCGTGCATCACAGTAGCCTAGGGTCTTGGGTCCCTGCATGGTGTCGATGCGGCCAGCGGCACGCACCTCAGCAACGGTGGCGTTAGAGCCGGGAAGGGAAATGGAGCCTCCGCGCACGGTAGCCAGTTCCCTGCCGTTGCGGTCAAAGATGACACCCATGATGTCAATACTGCCGATTTTGTTGCCATCGGCGTCCTTGATGTCACCGCTGCCCTTTGGCAGTTGACCTATCTTCTTGTGAGCCCAGTTATAGACCACCCCGTTGGCATCAACAAAGCCCCGGTTGCCGTTCTTCTCGATGGTCCATTCCTGTACATTCTTGCCGCTTAAGTTTTGGGCCCTTTGTGCATTTTTCTTTTCTTCATCCACACGTTTCCTCTCCTCCTTGTACTTCGGGAGGATGTAGGCGATGCGTTCCTTATCGTGAATGATGCCGAAGATGATGTAGGCGGCAATCTGCTTGTCAATGCCCTTGACATTGGCTATCGTGAAGCCTTCCATCGACACGACGCCGGTGATATTGTCGACATGTCCGATGACCTCGCCATCCATCACCACGTCGCCGGTGATCTCTGTCGTCAAGTAGGGGGCGCAATCATGGCAGTTGACCACGCCGTTGTCCAGCAGTTCGCCAACCCTCTTGCCGTCATTCCTGATGACGGTGCCGTTTTCCATGATTGTGAAGGTGACTCTCTGGCCAGTGAGTTCCCCTTCTTGATAAGTGTCGTCAAAGACGATGATACGGTTCTGGCTGTCGTAATAACCGCGGTGCTTGTCCAAGAAATAGAAGTCAATATTACCCTTGTTCTTCTTGCCTTTATTCTCGACTTTTTCCTTGGCCTTGTTGAACAGTCCGCCAAACTGTGCCTGCGCAGGAAGCCAGCACAGGATGGATACTATCAGCAGCACAATCAATTCTGTCCTTTTCATCATCGTTGTCGTTTAGAGGTTGGATTATATAGTTCAAGCAAAGATAATGCTTTTTTGGCTTATCGGATGCTTTTTTACGGCATTTTTCCTTGGTGATCGCGCTGCGCGCGAGAAATCAAAAAAAATTATAAGGAACGATATAGAAGTTGGCCCATTTTTTTCAATGCTAATTTCACTAATAAGACGAATTACACAAATAAAGATTAAAAAAACGCATTGTGTCCGGTAATATCCTGGGAAATGCAGGTCGACGACCTGCACAAGGCCGATGGCCTTGACTTGACCTAGCCCCAGGGCGCACAGGCCGTCGGCCTTGTGTGGCCTGGGGGACCATTGCGTAACGGAACGGGCCTCGTAGAGGGCCACTCACAGCCAGCATTAGTGGCCCCCTCCGGGGCCCGATGAGGATAGCGTCTCTTTCACCAAGCCACGAGGACCTACGGCCCTCGCGCCATGGTGTTATTGCAATTCAAGGCCTGCTGGCCTTGTGCAGACCTTCGGCCTGCATTTCCC
>CACYSG010000092.1 GCA_902776955.1 uncultured Bacteroidales bacterium
GCCTCGTCAAGACCTTGCTTGCCGCGGGTGCCCTGGATGATCTTGTAACCCTTGAGGGAGCGCACCATGTGCTCGGCCTCGGGCTGCGACAGCGGTGCGAGACCGAACTGCACGTCCTTCAATACCTCGACGAAGATACCACCCAGACCGCACAGCACGTTGTGGCCGAAGGTGGGCTCAAACTTGGCGCCGATAAACAGCTCGGTGCCGCTAATCATCTTCTGAATCATCACGGCGGTGGCGTCGGGAATCTGCATCATGCGGTCAAACTCGGCCTCGAGTTGTGCATCGTCCTTGACGTTGAGCGTCACACCGCCCACGTCGCTCTTGTGCACGGGACCAACGACCTTGACAACGATGGGATAGCCCATCTCGCGCGCTGCGGCAACGAGTTCGTCACGGTTGGCCGATACTTTCTCGGGCACGACGGGAATAGCGGCAGCCTGCAGCAGGGCGCGCACATCGTCGGGAGCGATATAGCCGTCCTCCTTGATGCCGTCGATGATGGCGCGAACGGCCTTGACATCCACCTCAGGGCAGAGGTTATCGGCAGTGGCGGGCTTGGGCGTGTCGCTCACGCGGATGAGGGCCTCGGCCAGAGCCACCTCGTCGGCAAAGTTCACATGACCCTTGTCGATGAACTCCTTCACCTCGCGGCCGGCAATGTTCAAGCACGGCAGTACGGGGAAGATGGGCTTCTTGCAGGTGAGCATCTTCTCGTGCAACACGTTGTAGGCGTCGTCACAGGGTACCAGACCCGGTGTGCCGAAGATCACCACGATGGCGTCAACGTTGTCGTAACGCTTCTCGCAGAAGTCGATGCAGATGCCCAGGTGCTCGGGAGTACCCGTGGCCAGGAAGTCGATGGGGTTGGCTACCGATGAGCCGGGATAGAGCTGTGCCTTCAATTCCTCGCCGATCTTGGCATCGAGCAGGGGCACGTTCATGCCGCCCTTGGAGAGGGCGTCGGTCAGCATCACACCGGGGCCGCCGGCGTGGGTGACGATGGCGACATTCTTGCCGGTCATCTCGGGCAGGGTGAGCACGCAGCCGATGGTGGTCAACTGGTCGCGCGAGTAGCAGCGAACGATGCCGGCCTTGCGGAACAGGGCATCGACAGCGGTGTCGCTTGATGCGATGGCACCGGTGTGGCTCGAGGCGGCACGGCTACCGCTCTCGCTCGAACCCGACTTGACGGCGGCGATGCGGCAACCCTTGCTGATGAGCGAGCGGGCATGCTTGAGCAGGCGATCGGGGTGAGATATGTTCTCGATATAGAGCAACTTAACCTTGGAGTCGCGCTCGGGGTCAAAGTGTTCGTCCATGTATTCCAGCACGTCCTCGATACCAATCTGCTTGCCGTTACCTATCGACCACACGCTGTTGAACTGCAGACCCTTGCTCACACCCGAATCGATGATGAACACGGCCGTGGCACCCGAACCGCTGATGAAGTCGGCGCCCTTGGGGCTCAGTGCGGGGATGGGCAGCGTGAACACGCTGTGGTGGTTGGTGGTCAGCAGGCCGATGCAGTTGGGACCGATGAGCGCGGCACCGTACTTCTCGCAGGTGTCCAGGATGTGCTGCTCGAGCAGGGCACCCTCGTGGGTCTCCTCGCCGAAGCCTGCACTAATAATGATGAACGCGCGCACGCCCTTGTGCTCTGTCAGGTAGTCCACATACTCGGGGCAATACTTGGCTGCCACAACCAGGATGGCCAGGTCGGCATTGGGCAGGTCCTTCATGTCGTGATGGGCCTGGATGCCTTGCACCACGTCCTCCTTGGGGTTGAGGACGTAAAGATCACCCTTAAAACCGCCCTGCTTGAGGTTGCGCACGATAGCGCCACCGGGCTTCTGCTCGTTGTTGCTGCCGCCAATGACGACAATACTCTTAGGATTCAGTAATTGCATTGTGTGATTGTAAAATTTTTAGACACTTTACCGTTAAAAAATTGGACACAATCGATTTTTGGCGTGAAAAAGTTTGCAGGCGCGTTTCGTGATTTCTAATTTTGTGTTGCAAGACCAAGAAAATCTTTATGATCATACTACATACTAATAACAACCTAAATAATTACAGTTATGAAAAATCTCGTATTATTTGTCACTTTATGTTTGTCTGTGGTGATGGGCGGCGCTCCGGCGTCGGCTCAGCCGACAAACCTGCAGCCCGAAGTTTCTGAAGCTGTAGAACTCGTGAGCATCCTGGCCCGTACCGCCGGAGCCCGTGAGTACAACATGGATATGGCAGGCCAGTATACTAAGGATACCGAGGCCTGGTTTGCCCCCTACAAGAACCACCCGACGGTCGGTTATTACCAGGGTCTGATGCAGCAATACGGCATCGGCTACAATGCCCCGATGGACGTGGCTGTGAACCTTGTCAATGACGGCGGTCGCTTCAGGTTCGCTGGCGATAAGAGCTGTATGGATTCGCGTTGGACCAATGTCAATCTGGTTGAGTTCGTCAGCAAGCTCAATCAGTTCTACACCGACACCCGCTTCCATGAGTTTTTCGAGCAGCACCAGGCGTTCTACAACGAGGGCCTGCAGCGCTACAAGGATAATGTGATGCCGCATTTCCACCAGGACTGGTATCCGCGCTTTTATGGCACGACTCCCGAGCAGCTGTATCACATCATCATCGGCTTTACCAATGGCGGCAGTAATTATGGCGCAAGCCGTCAGCTGCTGGGTCAGCCCAAGGAGATGTTCTCGGTTTGCGGCTACTATCTGAACCCCCGGTCAGGCAAGGCCTTTGCCGATGGCGTGGGTACTGCGATGATCCTGATCCACGAGTTCAACCACTCCTTTATCAATTATCTGTATGATGACCATAAGGCCATGTTGGACCCCGTCGCCGCCAAGCTGTTCAGCCTGTCTGAGAACATGATGCGCAATCAGGCCTATCCCGAGCCCGAAACCGTCTTCAACGAGACCCTCGTGCGTGCCGCCGTGGTCCTCTACATGCAGGAATATGGTTACACCCCCGAGCAGATCGAACAAGAAATCAGCCAGAATGTGGAACGTGGCTTCACTTGGACGCCCGAGGCCGTCGCTGCCCTGCGCGGCTATGCCAACAATCGTGGCAAGTATCCGACCTTTGCCAGCTACTATCCCCAGGTTGCCAAGGCCTTGAATAAGTTTGCCGACGATGAGAACAAGCGCTTTGATAAGGCGCTGAGCGCCAAGATTAAGCCGCTGCCCTTTGGCAATGGCGGAAACTGCAAAGCTGAGATTACCGAACCCGTTGAGTTGTTGGGCGTCCTCTCTCGTTTGGCAAAATACGAGGAATACTATTACGGCGATGCCCCCGAGTCGTATGCATGGGACATCGAGCAGTGGTTCGAGCCCTACATGAAGCATCCCGTCATCGAGTATTACCAGGGACTGAGGCAACAGTATGGTATCGCCTATGACGCGCCGATGAGCCTGGCCGTGCGCCTCGCGGTAGAGGGCGGCAAGATTGTCAAGATCAAGGAGCAGTTCGCACCCGGCAAGGATGCGCTGGACAGCCGCTGGAGCAATGTGAACATGAATGAATTCCTGGACAAGCTCAACCAGTTCTACACCGATACCCGTTTCCACGAGTTCTTTGAGCAGCACCAGCAGTATTATCAGGAGAGGCTCGCAAACTTCAACGACAATGTGATGTCCAAGGTCCAAGACGGATGGTTCAACAATTTCTTCGGCAAACAGTCTAACGAGCTGTTCCGCGTCATTCTCGGCTTTGCCAATGGCGTCAACAACGGCTATGGTGCTGCCAGTCACCCGCAAGGCAAGCCCAGCGAGACATTTATCATCGTGGGCGGCAGTGACACCGACTTCTCTATTCCTCAAAATGAGAATTATGCGGCTTCTTTAGGTAGAATGATAACCGGTTCGCTCAGCAGTTCGGTGGCTGCGCCTATCGTCGATGACGTGAAAAAGTCAACCGTGATCGGTAAGGTCGCTGACAAGCTGTATCAAAACAACAAGCAGCTGATGAGCAATGCCGGCATGAATGATGGCGCCGAAGTGTTGGGCGAGAGCCTGACCAGTGCCGCATCGATCATCAACATGATGCAGAATGGCTATGATGCCCAGCAGTTGCGTTATCAGCTCTCCCGCGAGACCACGAATTATCCGTGGATGCCCGAGCTCGTGACCGCCCTGGGTGACTTTGCCAAAAACCGCGGCAAGTATCATTCCATCAGCGACTTCTATCCCCAGCTGGCCAAGGTGCTGAACAAGTATCTCGTGAAAGAGCAGCAGCGCCATGACAAGGCCATGAAATGATCCTATCCATTGAAATTCATAATTACAGGAAAGGGGGCAGCCATATTTGCCCCCTTTTCTCATTATATTGGTCAAAAATACTTAAAAATTTGGTAGTGTATTGATTAATGTGTAACTTTGTGGGTTGAAATTTGCTTCTAATACACTAATGCATTAAAGACAACCAAGTTAAACCTTATAATAATGAGAAAATTACTGTTAGGTGATGAGGCTATCGCCCAGGGTGCGCTTGATGCGGGCCTGAGCGGCGTGTATGCCTATCCTGGTACTCCCTCGACCGAGATCACGGAGTACATTCAGAATTCAAAGTTAGCGGTGGAGCGCAATGTGCACCGCCGCTGGAGTAGTAACGAGAAGACGGCTATGGAGGCCGCTCTGGGCATGTCCTTCATGGGCAAGCGCGCTCTGGTCTGCATGAAGCATGTGGGCTTGAACGTCTGCGCCGACCCATTTGTTAACTCGGGCATGACCGGCGTCAACGGCGGTCTGGTGGTCCTTGTGGCCGACGACCCCTCGATGCACTCGTCACAGGACGAGCAGGACAGCCGCTTCTATGGCAAGTTCGCTATGATTCCCATCTTGGAGCCCAGCACTCAGCAGGAGGCTTATGACATGATGGAGAAGGCCTACGCCCTGAGCGAGGAGGTTTGCCTGCCCGTGCTCATGCGTGTGACCACCCGCATGGCCCACAGCCGCGCCGTCGTCGAGGTCAAGGAGACCCCGCGCGCCGAGAACGAGTTGAACTATGATGCCAAGGCCAGCCACTGGGTATTGCTCCCGGGCAACGCCATCAAGCGCAACATTACCGTCACGGGCCAGCAGGCCGACCTCGAGCAGCGTGCTGTCGAGAGCGAGTACAACAAGTACATCGATGCTGCCGACCACTCGCTGGGTATCATCGCCACGGGTATTGCTTACAACTACCTGATGGAGTGCTATCCCGACGGATGCCCCTATCCCGTGCTCAAGATCAGCCAGTATCCCATGCCCAAGGAACTTATCAGCCGCATGACCGCCGAGTGTGACGCCGTCCTCATCGCCGAGGAGGGCCAGCCCTTTGTCGAGGACCTCGTGCGTGGCGTGATGCCGGGCAACGCTGTCATCAAGGGCCGCCTCACGGGCGAGCTGCCCCGCACCGGCGAACTCAGCCCCGACGCGCTCAAGCGTGCTCTGGGTGTAGAGGTTCGCGAGGGTTATGACAAGTGCGAGGATGTCGCTCCGCGTCCCCCCGCGCTGTGCCAGGGTTGCGGTCACCGCGACGTTTACACGGCCCTCAACGAGGTGCTGAAGGATTATCCCAACGCCCGTGTGTTTGGCGACATCGGTTGCTACACCCTGGGCTTCATGCCTCCCTTCAAGGCTATCCACTCGTGTGTTGACATGGGCGCCAGCATCACCATGGCCAAGGGTGCCAGCGATGCCGGCCAGTGGCCTGCTGTCGCCATCATCGGTGACTCGACCTTTACCCACTCGGGTATGACGGGCCTGCTCGATGCCATCAACGAGAATGCCAACATCACCGTAATCATCAGCGATAACCTCACCACCGGTATGACTGGTGGTCAGGACTCGGCAGGTACCGGCAAGTTCGAGGACATCTGCCGTGGCTTGGGTCTGCCCGATGAGCACCTGCGTGTGGTCGTTCCCCTGCCCAAGAACATGCCCGAGATTACGCAAGTCATGCGTGAGGAGATCGAGTACCGCGGCACCAGCGTGATTATCCCGCGCCGCGAGTGCATGCAAACATTACAACGTCATCTCAAACAAAAGAAAGCACAGGAGGCAAAGAAATGAAAACCGATATCATTTTGTGCGGCGTGGGTGGACAAGGTATCCTCTCCATCGCAACCGTCATTGGCGAAGCAGCCATGCACGAGAACCTTTATATTAAGCAGGCCGAGGTACACGGTATGTCACAGCGTGGCGGCGACGTGCAGTCCAACCTGCGCATCAGCAGCAACCCCATCAACAGCGACCTGATTGCTCTCGGCTCGGCCGACGTGATCATCTCGATGGAGCCGATGGAGGCACTGCGCTATCTGCCTTTCCTGAGCAAGGAGGGCTGGATCATCACCTCGAGCAAGCCCTTTGTCAACATCCCCAACTATCCCGACGTGGAGAAGGTGATGGCCGACTTGAACAAGGTGAAGAACGTCATCATCCTCGATATCGAGCAGTTGGCCCAGGACAACGGCATTCCCCGTTCGGCCAACGTCATCCTGCTGGGTGCTGCCCAGAAGGCCCTGGGCATCGAGTATGACAAGCTCGAGAATGCCATCCGCCGCGTCTTCGGCCGCAAGGGCGACGCCGTGGTTGATGCCAACCTCAAGGCTCTTGCCATCGGAAAGGAGGCCCAGCGATGAAGCCCACTCCCATTAGCCGCGAGATTATCGACCGCGCGATCGACGAGTATGGCATCATCGACTATGCCAACGCCACCATCCGCGAGGTGAAAGCCATCGCCGAGCGTGCCGAGCGCGAGTCGGGACAGGAGTTCATCAAGATGGAGATGGGTATTCCCGGACTGCCAGCTGCCAAGATCGGTGTCGAGGCACAGATCAAGGCCTTGCAGAACGGCTGCGCCCGCCTCTATCCCGCACTTCCCGGCGAACCCATGATCAAGGAGGCCACCTCGCGCTTCATCAAGGCGTTCATCGACATTGACATCCCCGCCGAGTGCTGCATCCCCACCGTCGGCTCGATGCAGGGCACCTTCGCCTCGTTGCTCACCATCACCCAGAGCAACAAGAAGAAGAACAAGGCCCTCTTTATCGACCCCGGTTTCCCCGTGCAGAAACTCCAGCTCGAGATTCAGGATGTCCCCTACGAGACGTTCGACATCTACGAGTTCCGTGGTGCCAAGCTGCGCGCCAAGCTCGAGGAATACATGGCCAAGGGCGACGTGTGCTGCCTGATTTACAGCAACCCCAACAACCCCGCTTGGATTTGCCTGACCGACGAGGAATTGAAGGACATCGGTGAGCTGGCCACCAAGTATGACGTGATCGTGCTTGAGGACCTGGCTTACTTCGCCATGGACTTCCGTCTGGACATCAGCAAACCCTTTGAGCCGCCCTTCCAGCCCAGCGTGGCCAAGTATACCGACAACTACATCATGCACATCAGTGGCAGTAAGGCCTTCTCCTATGCCGGCGAGCGCATCGCTATGACCTGCATCAGCCCGGCCATCTTCAACCGCCACTATCCCGATTTGTCGGCCCGCTACGACGGTCTGCCCTTCGGCAAGGTG
>CACYSG010000093.1 GCA_902776955.1 uncultured Bacteroidales bacterium
TCCCAAGCTGATCGTCGGTGGCGCCAGCGCCTACAGCCGCGAGTGGGACTACGAGCGCATGCGCAAGATTGCCGACAGCGTGGGCGCACTGCTCATGATCGACATGGCACACCCCGCCGGCCTGATCGCTGCAGGTCTGCTCAACAACCCCTTGAAGTATGCCCACATCGTTACCAGCACCACCCACAAGACCCTGCGCGGTCCCCGTGGCGGTATCATCCTGCTGGGTAAGGACTTCGACAACCCCTGGGGCAAGACCACCAAGAAGGGCGTCATCCGCAAGATGTCGTCGCTGCTCGACAGCGCCGTATTCCCCGGCGTACAGGGCGGTCCCCTCGAGCACGTGATTGCCGCTAAGGCTGTCGCCTTCGGCGAGATTCTCCAGCCCTCCTTCAAGGACTACGCCATCCAGGTACGCACCAACGCCGCCGCTATGGCCCAGGCTCTCATCGACAAGGGTTACAAGATCTGCTCCGGCGGTACCGACAACCACTGCATGCTGGTTGACCTGCGCACCAAGTATCCCGAGTTGACCGGTAAGGTTGCCGAGGCTGCCCTCGTTGCCGCCGACATCACCGTCAACAAGAACATGGTTCCCTTCGACGACCGCAGCGCCTTCCAGACCAGCGGTCTGCGTCTGGGTACTCCCGCCATCACCACCCGTCAACGAGATGATGAAGGACTATCCCATGTTCGCTTGGTAAAATGCTCGCGACGCTCGCAGTTTAGAGTTTAGGGTTTAGAGTGTAGGGCCTCGCCTTGGCGTGGCCGCCCAAAACCTCAAACTAAGCCGCAAAGATATCCAATATTAACATCCGCACTCCGTCTTCAGGAGCGCGGATGTTTTTTTGTTTCTAGTCCCTAGTCCCTAGTTGCTCTAGATTATCTAGATTATCTAGATAATCTAGAGACTCTAGAACTATTATCTATTATCTATTAACTATTAACTCTTAACTCTTTTCCTCGGTTTTCTTTCGGTTTTCAGTATTATTTTGTATTTTTGCAACAAATAAACATTATTAACCATACAAAGCTTAAGGATTATGAAGAATAGATTACTTTTCAGGGCCTTTGCCTTGCTGGCGTTCTTGACGTGCGCGTTGGCTGCCAGCGCGGCAACCGAAAATTTCTCGAGTAATGGCATTTACTACCAGCTGGTGACATACTCCGACGGTAGAGGTGTGCTCACTGTAGAGAACAACGGATCGTTCAACACCTATTCGGGTGTTGTCAACATCCCCGATAGCGTTCAATACAATGGCGTTTATTACCCTGTCACGGGTATTGGCTATCAGGCGTTCAAGAATTGTACTAATCTTACTGGTGTCACAATCCCCGAGGGCGTCATGATGCTGTTGAACGAAAGTTTTGCTGGTTGCACCTCACTGACCAAAATCACCCTGCCCAGCACCATGTATGCGATTTATAACTACGCCTTTACCGGTTGCACCGCGTTGACGAGCATCACCTGCTTGAGCGAAACAGCCGAGTCGTTCAATGCCAACAACTTTGATACAAGCACCTATGCCAACGCTACGCTCTATGTCCCTCAAGGCTCAAAAAGCAGCTATCAGAGCACAGCGTCCTGGTCACAGTTCTCCAACATTCAGGAAATCAACAAGTTTGTTGTTGACGGCATCTATTACACGGTAACCAGCGGCAATAACGTTAGCGTGACCTATAGGGATTCGCCGAATTATTGCAGCTACTATGGCGAAGTGGTTATTCCTGAAACCGTGACCTATCATGGCGTGACCTATACCGTGACCGGGATTGGCGAATCGGCATTCAGGGAATGTAATACTGCCGATAGGGATTTGTTCGTCACCCTTCCCAATACGGTTACCTCTATCGGGGCCTATGGTTTCTATATGTCCAATCTCTTTTACATCGAGTTAGGTAATAAGGTTAGCTCTATCGGCGGACTCGCTTTTGTGGGAACCGAGAACAAGCTTAATATCATTAACTGCCACGCGATGATGCCTCCCTCAATCGCCTTAAACACTTTTGCCCAGGAAACCCTTGATAACGCCTACCTGTGGATACCGCGCATGGCCTATGGTAGATACACGAGTGCAAACTATTGGAAGACCTTTAACCAGAATCATCTGTTTTATGGCTATGACTTCATCATCGACGGTGTCTATTACGGAATCAACTCCTATGTGAATACCGTGGAGGTGTCGGCTTATGCCATGTCTGTCGATTCTACAAGACTGTACAGCGCCTATTCCAATCAGGAGGTTGTAAACGTTCCGCGCACTGTTACCTACGATGGGGTTGAGTATACCGTCAATCGGGTTGGATGTTTTGCCTTCTATTACTGGGGCTTGAAGGAACTCTCGTTGCCCAATAGCATCCAGAGCATCGAACCCCATGCTGCTGGCTTCTGTAACAAATTGGAGACCATCAATTTCTCGGAAGGTGTGACCAGTATCGGTAGGCTGGCTTTCCGTGAATGCACAAGCCTGCAATCGTTCTTTATACCCAATACAGTGAAATACATCGGGTATGGCGCTTTCTATAACTGTAGTAGCATCCAGGATCTTTTCTTGGGAGCTGGTGTGGAGCGGATAGACAATCGTGCGTTTGACGGTTGTACCAATATCAATAGAGTGATCAGTTATCCGCTCATCCCGCCGGAGATCGACGAGAATGTCTTCTCTAGTGAAACCTACGATCAGGCCACGTTATATGCCGCGGTTATGTCACTTCCTGACTATCAGGCCGCTTATGGATGGCGGAATTTCTACAATATCGTGGGTATGCACACGCTGGACGAAGCCTTGAATGTGCCTGGTGGCAACATCCACTTTATAGAAAGCGACTATTCCTGGATCGTGTGGGACGATGGCGAGAGACTCTATGCCATCTCGGGCAATGCAGGCGTGCATAACAGCTCTTCTACACTCTCGACCACGGTCAAGGTCTCTGAACCGTCCATCTTGTCGTTTGATTTCAAGGCATGGGGCGAAAGTGCTGCGGACAATCCAAACACAACCTATGATGAATGCGTGTTTATGGTGAACGGCACTTCGGTGTTCCGCTATGGAGCCCGTGACAACGATTGGGAGACCTACTCCTATGAGCTGCAGCCCGATGTCACCTACCAAATACGTTGGTTCTATCACAAGGATGTCAGCGACAATGGCGTGGGCGACTACTTCGCCTTGGACAATATTCAGATTAGACCCAAGACACAGCGCGGTGATGTGAACGGCGACGGCCAGGTGAACATCACCGACGTGACCGTCCTGATCTCGATGGTGCTCACCGGTAGCACTCCGACAACCGCTGCCGACGTGAACGGTGACGGCCAGGTGAACATCACCGACGTGACCGTCTTGATCTCGATGGTGCTGTCAAACGGTTAGTTAACCTGCTATAAGCTAACAGGCTATAGATGAAAGGTGAACTGAAATTTTGCAGTATCGACAATTAGTATTACCTTTGCACGGTTTTTTCACGAAAACCGTGCAAAGTTTTTTACAGGAAACAATAACTGAACGTCTTTAGCGACTCTTGGCGTGAGGCCAAAACACACGAGCTGAAGGCTAGAAACATAACAATATCTAAGAGAAGACAAATGAAAATGTTAGAAGGAAAAGTGGCGCTCATCACTGGCGCCGCAAGGGGCATCGGCAAGGCCATCGCCCTGAAGTTTGCCGCCGAGGGTGCTGATGTCGCCTTCACCGACCTCGTCATTGACGAGAACGGCAAGCAGACCGAGCAGGAAATCGCAGCGCTGGGCGTCAAGGCCAAGGGCTATGCCAGCAACGCAGCCAACTTTGAGGAGACCGAGGCTGTCGTGAAGCAGATTCACGAGGACTTTGGCCACATCGATATCCTGGTTAACAATGCCGGTATCACCAAGGACGGCATCATGCTCCGCATGACCGAGCAGCAGTGGGACGCCGTCATCGCCGTTAACCTCAAGAGCGCGTTCAACTTCATCCACGCACTCGTGCCCATCATGATGCGTCAGCGTCAGGGCTCCATCATCAACATGGCATCGGTAGTCGGTGTTCACGGCAACGCCGGTCAGGCCAACTATGCGGCCTCCAAGGCCGGCCTCATCGCCCTGGCCAAGAGCATCGCCCAGGAGATGGGTAGCCGCGGCATCCGTGCCAACGCCATCGCTCCCGGCTTCATCGACACCGCCATGACCCAGGAACTCCCCGAGGAGGTTCGCAAGGAATGGTGCCAGCGCATCCCCCTGCGCCGAGGCGGCACCGTCGAGGACATCGCCAACGTGGCCACCTTCCTCGCCAGCGATATGTCGAGCTACGTCACCGGCCAGGTCATCCAGGTCGACGGCGGCATGAACATGTAATCAAGACAGGCTCTGTCTTATACCAATAGACGCAACAACCGGTCCATGAATGTTTCTGTTCATGAACCGGTTGTCGTCATTTTGGATTGAACCGTATTGGTGTCTATAATGTCGTTGTATTGCAAGCCTGTGGCTTGCAGGATGCCCGCATCACTCGTCGTCGCCGTCGGCGACTTCACACAGGCACATCTCGCGATATTCCTGCCAGTCGGGGTCTTCCTCGGCCTCAAACCGTAGCGGCAGGGCGGGGAAGGGGGCCATCACCTCGTTGAACTTGCGCTGGAAGATGTGAAGGCTGCGGGTATAGAAGACCCAGTTGCGCTCGCCGTCGCCGGTGTAGATTCCGGTCATCACGGCGACAGGGTCGCGGTCAAAGCAGTCTTGCAGGGCATCGGTGACCTCTTCCATCACCTTGCTGTCGGCATTGACGGGCAAGCCCTTGTCGTTGCCCTCGTAGGGCCATGTCACCTCGATGCGGTAGCGGTACAAGCCGCTCGCGATAACGTTATCGAGAGCCCTCCTGCCCGTGACCAGGATGAGGTTGCCGTTCTCGCCCTCGGCAGGTGCGGTCCACCAGTCGTCGCTGATTTTCAGTTTAGCCATGTTTGTTTCTGTTTCGGGTACACCTTGATGCCTCGTTGTCGTGAGGACCAAGCGGTGAGCGTTATTGTATAAAAAAGGCAAGTGCGACAGCTTGTCTAAAGGCTTGAGGCACTTGCCGTGTTAAGACTTATCACATTTAGTTTGCGGCTTTGCGGGACCCTCCTTTAGGGATAGGAGAACTTCACCTGATCATACTTCAGGTTGCCGCCTTGACCCTGGGTGCGGGCGGCAAAGGTATAGAATGTCGCTGTCACTGAACCCACCTCGCCGTAGTCTCCGGCTGCCAACTTGGCCTTGACCTCGTTAAGGTAGCTCGCGAACTTGGGCACATACTTGGTGTACTCGATAGCGGCAGCTTCGTCGGTCTTGGCAAACTCTGAGGGCTCGCCTGTCGTGTAATTGACTTCCTTGTCATATACCACCTGGTTGGCTTTGATCCATGCATTGATGTCGGCCAACAACAGTTCGGGGCCGTCAAACTCAAGAATGCCCGTCGAGATGGTATAGGTGACATACCACGGGTGCTCAGGATCAGGGCTGTTGTCCCATTCACATGAGGATAAAGACGTCATCATGCATGCAAGCAGCAACATGATTTTGTAGATTGGTTTCATAGTCTCGGGTTAATAAGCATGTTTAATTTGTGCAAAGTTAAGCATTTTTCTGCAATAGAGCATCAAATCAATCTAAAAAAACGTCATTTTATACATCGCGAGGGAGCCCACACTCGTTCCACCAGTGAGAGCACGGGTGCCATCAGCAGGGACGGTTCTAATGATGCGGTAAGCGAAGCGGCGCTATCAGCTAGAACCGTCCCAATGATGCACCGCCCTCGCTGCTGTCACCATAACCAGAAAATCTCACAAACCCGTTGGCGGAATTACTTGAACAAGTTGAGATTCCTTGATAATACTCAATATATAGGCAAAACGCCCGTAGGGCGGCCATTCGGGTAGCCCGTGTGTTGGCAGGAATGGGCGAGGTAGACGCCCGGAGGGCGGCCATTCGGGTAGCCCGTGTGTTGGCAGGAATGGGCGAGGTAGACGCCCGGAGGGCGGCCATTCGGGTAGCCTGTGTGTAGGCAGGAATGGGCGAGGTAGACGCCCGGAGGGCGGCCATTTGAGTAGCATTAAGTTTGCAGCGTCGTTGAGGGTGTTGCAAAACATCCCCGAAAAATGAATAAAGCCTCTACTTTCTCAAGCGGAGGCTTTGTCATATCCGTAAAAACATGTAATTTTACGGTGCAT
>CACYSG010000094.1 GCA_902776955.1 uncultured Bacteroidales bacterium
TGAATTATTTAGATAATCCCTCCATGACATTCAAATAGAACAGGAGTGCCTGCTCGCCCGTAGAACTCAAGGTTGCCCCATGCTCCTGCATCCAATCCATATAGTTTTTCATAACGATGGAGCCCAAACTCATAGGATCAGATACTATCGCCAAAGAAGCTTTCGATACATTACGGTAAGAGTCATTAGTAAACAATTTCGATGACTGCTCAAGATCAGCTATGGTGAAAACGCCATAGGCACTGTTCATTGCCATAGTGGTCATATTATTCGTCATCCAATTTCTAAACATGTCAGGCACTTCCATGCCAACTGATGAAAGGGTTTGACAAAAAACATTCACCATTTCTTCCCCAAGGCCTGAATTATCCATATATTCTGCGAACTTGAGCGCAAACTCGGGCGTGATATTGCCATTGCGTTCTACGGGTTTAGGCTCTTTTCCATCCAAGACATCGCCGAACGGCTCCTTTATATTGGCGCTAAGTTCCTCCTTAAACTTCTCGGACCACTGCTGTGTATGCTCGGCCATGAGCTTACTCTCGGGCGTGGACATCAGCGAGATGAATTTTCTCAAATCGGCTTCGGTCACTTTACCCGTGAATATGGGTTCCATTATGTCGGCCATATCTTCCAAATATCGCTCCTCAAGATACTTTGCAGTCAATTGCTCTAGGTTAGCACTCGACTCAAAGAACATGGAATTCTGCTCCAAAAGAGCCGTCCGCGCCTTATCTACCGCATAATCACTATTGTAAGCCATATAATCCTTGACGGCATTACGAAAACTGCTCTGGGCACTGGCACCGATGGCCGAAATGATCATCAACGAGATGACCAACATTCTTGAAATAATAACTTGCTTTCTCATAATATATAAATTTTAGGAATAATAATCTCAGGTTTTCAATTCTACCTTATATGTGGCAAAGATATAAAACATTCGCCATCCCAACAAGCAATAGGCATGAAAAATCAATTATTTCGCGGCTTTAGGCTCGTATCACAAAAAATGTTTCTAACTTTGCAGGTTAGACTGAAACCTGTTCAAAAAATGACAATGACTAAACGATTTTTTATAGCGTTTTTCACAATCTGCATGGTGACACTCAGCGGATTGGCACAGGACAAGACGGCCGAGGCCACGTTCAAGGTCAAGAGCCACGACTTCGGCACAATCCAGGAGGCCAAGGGGCCGGTGTCATGCACCTTTGAGTTCACCAACACGGGGGACAAGCCGCTGCTCATCATTGATGCCACGGCCTCATGCGGCTGCACTCGGCCCGAATATCCCACCAAGCCCATCAAGCCGGGAAAGACTGGCAAAATCAAGGTGACTTATAGCCCCATCGGCCGCCCCGGCCCGTTCAAGAAGACTGTCACAGTCAAAACCAACGGCAAGGAGCGCAGCACCAAGTTGTTCATCGAAGGCACCGTGGTTCCCAAGAAGTAACCGGTGAAACGCTTCCTGTACATAGTCTCACTGCTCGTCACGACAGCTCTGTCGATGACCGCCCAGCCACAAGCCACCTGGCTGGAGCGGACACATGACTTCGGCGTGATACTGGAACGGGACGGAAAGGCAAGCTGCTCACTGCGGGTGATGAACACAGGCACAGCACCGCTGATGATCGTCAAGGCCCAGGCAGGATGCGGATGCACTGTCGTCTCCTACCCCGAGACGCCCATCCAGCCGGGTGACACGGCAAGCATCGGCATCACCTACAACCCCGCCGGACGGCCGGGCCAGTTCAACAAGCAGGTCCTTGTCTTCACCAACACCGACATCCGGCGCACCACAGTCGAAATCACGGGAAATGTCATCCCCACCGATGACACCCTCGACAAGCAATATCCTCTCAGGGCAGGTTCTCTGCGCATCAGCCAGCAGAACTTTCCCTTGGGAGAAATCGTCCGCGGCAAGAACACGACGCAGTTCCTGAGCGCCTATAACGCCTCGACCGATACCATCCTTGTGAACATCGACGGCGCCAGGCCGCACCTCAGGCCTGCCATCGTCCCCGACACGGTACCGCCTGCCCGCGTGACGGCGCTCACGGTACATTACCTCTCGGGCAAGGCTCCACAGTGGGGACTGAATGCCGACACGCTCACCCTGACCTGCCGACTGCTGCATCAACCGTCAACGGTCATCGAGGGCTCGGCCCAGGTCCACGTGATGGCCCAGGTCCTTGAGGGTTTTGACTCGCTCACCGATGCGCAACGACGCGACGCGCCCGTCGCGAGTGTGGATTGCGGCGACAGGCTGGACTATGGCACGATGACACGCGGCGAGACGGTAACGCGCTCGTTCACAGTCACCAACAGGGGCAAAGACAAACTCGCGATCAGGCGGGTATGGGCGCCCGAGGGCGAAGGCATCTCCATCGCTGTGGGCCAGGACGAGGTCAAGCGCGGCAAGTCGGCAACCGTCAAGGTCACCGTGAACACGTCCGCAATCGACGGCGACATGCTCAACGTGCCGCTCACGCTCATGACCAATGATCCCGACTCTCCCCGTCTCACCGTCCGCCTGGTGGGAATCATCGACAAGAAATAATAATACCTATATATAAATATGGCAAAAAAGACAAGAATCATACAGCACACCGAGGAGTGTCCCAGTTTGAACCACCCCGAGAACGACGAACAGTACACCGGACTGCAAGTCAACAGCGGTGTGGAGCAACCGCCCATCGTCAATCCCTACCTCAAGCGCAAACGCAAACCGCAACTGACGCCCGCCGAGTATGTCGAGGGCATCCGTAAGGGCAACCGCGCGGTCCTGGGACAGGCCGTGACGCTGGTCGAGAGCCGCAACGCCGAGCACCAGATCATCGCACAAGAGGTCATCGAGAAGTGCCTCCCCTACACGGGCAACTCGCGCCGCATCGGCATCACGGGCGTGCCCGGCGCCGGCAAGAGCACGTCGATCGACTCCTTCGGCATGCATGTCATCAAGCAGGGCCACAAATTGGCGGTCCTGGCCATCGACCCGAGCAGTGAGCGTTCCAAGGGCTCCATCCTGGGCGACAAGACGCGCATGGAACGACTGGCCGTAGAACCGGATGTGTTCATCCGCCCTTCCCCCTCGGCAGGTTCGCTGGGAGGTGTGGCACGCAAGACGCGCGAGACCATCGTCCTGTGTGAGGCGGCTGGCTATGACACCATCTTTGTCGAGACCGTCGGCGTGGGACAGAGCGAGATCGCCGTCCACTCGATGGTGGACTACTTCCTGCTCATCCAGCTCGCCGGAACGGGCGATGAACTCCAGGGCATCAAGCGAGGCATCATGGAGATGGCCGACGGCATCGTCATCAACAAGTGTGACGGCGACAACATCGAGCGCGCCAAACTGGCGGCAGCACAGTTCCGCAACGCACTCCACCTCTATCCCCTGCCCCCCAGCGGCTTCCTCCCCGAAGTCATCACCTACTCGGGTTACTACGACCTGAACATCGAGGGCGTCTGGGACATGATCGACCGCTACTTCGCCCACGTCAAGGCCAGCGGCTACTTTGACGAGAAACGCCATGAGCAGGAGCGCTACTGGATGCGCGAGACCATCAACGAGCAGTTGCTGGCTCGCTTCTACTTCGACCCCGAGATCGAGCGACTGCTCTCCATCAAGGAAGATACCGTGCTCTCCGGCAAGCAGACCTCGTTTGTTGCTGCCAGTGATGTGCTCAACTTCTACTACGACAAAATCACTAACGAACACTCCAAGCAATGAGACACCTGACTTTCGCTATCGCCGTGGGCGCCCTTTTACTACTGTTGTGCAGCAACTGCTCGTTCTTCGACAAAATGTACGCGGCGCAGAAAATCGACGATGTGGCCACCCCCATCCAGTACACCACGCTGGAAAACTACTTCGTGCGCAACGATGTGGACTGCTCCAAGCAACTGCGCCTCATCATCGACAACAAGGCCGAATTTGAGAAATATTTCGGCATGGCGGCACACATGGGCGGAATGCCTACCGAGATCAACTGGAACAAGCAGTTTGTCGTTGCCCTCGTCTTGCCCGAGACCAAGCGCGCGACTTCCATCAACCCTGTTGCCGTCAAGATTACCGACAACAATTTCCTGGTTTTCAGTTACCAGGTGAAGAAGGGCGACAGGATTTCCCACACGATGGTGCCCTTTACAGCTGTGGCCATCGACAAGCCGGCAAGCACGCAGAAGATGCATATTTTCTACCTCGAAAAATAACGACGCTATATGGACGGAAATTATTGTTACCGCTATCCCCACCCCGCCGTGACGACCGACTGCGTCGTGTTCGGCTATGACGGACTCCACCTCAACGTGCTGCTCATCGAGCGAGGCGGCGAACCCTACAAGGGCTCCTGGGCCTTCCCCGGAGGCTTCCTCAATATCGACGAGGATGCCCCTGACGGTGCGCGGCGCGAACTGCTCGAGGAGACGGGCCTCAAGGTGTCCAACATCCAGCAGCTGGGTGCCTTTGCCACCCCTGACCGCGACCCGCGCGAGCGTGTCATCTCCATTGCCTACTTCACCCTCACGCGCGTCCAGGACGTGGCAGGCGGCGACGATGCGCGCGTGGCGCGCTGGTTCCCCATCGACCAGCTGCCGCCGTTGGCTTTCGACCACCAGGAGATGTTTGAGCAGGCACTGCAGCGCTTGTCCGATTGCCTCAAGCTCAAAACGGGCAACTTTTTCAGTGCCGATTTCTCCTACGAGGAGATCGACATGATCTACTTTGCCACCCTCACCAGGAGATAAAGGTAGCTGTTCAGCGAAAAACCTTCTGTAACGCCTCACGCTAAGCCGCAAAGGCGCTAAGATATTGATATATTACACGTTCCTCCAGTGAGAGCTCGGGGGCCATCAGCTGGGACGGTTCTAATGATGCGGTAAGCGAAGCGCCGCCATCAGTTAGAACCGTCCCAATGATGCACCGCACTCGCCGCTGTCACCATAATCATCACTTCTCTGCTTTAATGGCGGACTTTACTTAGCGGCTTTGCGCCTTAGCGTGGGGTCAAACGGCTGAATGCACCGCACTCGCCGCTGTCACCATAACCAGAAAACCTCACAAGTGTAATTACCATCACTTCTCTGCTTTAATGGCGGACTTTACTTAGCGGCTTTGCGCCTTAGCGTGGGGCAAACGGCTGAATAGTTACAAGATAAAGATTGAATTGTTAATAACTGTAAAATTTGCGGTAAATTCAACAATTACCGCAAATTTTTGTTAATTTTCGGTCGTTTTGTGTTTGAAAATTATGTTGTAAAACATATTTAGCATTATTTTTGCACTGGTTTTTCATGGTAATAGTTTTTAAGGTTATGAGATTTGAATGTCGTGAGACAGTGATTTTCTCAAAAAAACAAAAAAGATTTTTAAGGTTTATGTTAATGGTATTAGAAGGTTAATTAGTTAAGCAATCCCCGACGTGAGTCGAGGATTTTTTTTGCCCCTGCCGGAATAGATATCGGAATAATCGTTAACTTTGCGGGCATAATACTTAATAAATTAATGACTATGAACAGGAATCTTCTTTTCGCTCTGCTGGCCATCACCGCTCTGTGGTCTTGCAGCAATAACAACACCGGCTCCACTGCTGCCTCTCAATCCGGGAACTCCGACAGCACCCTGTGTCAGTTCAGCAACATGGACATAAACAAGCGCTTCTCCTACATTGACGAGGATGGCGACACGCTGTATTTTGACAACTCTTTCTCTGCCTTCTGGCCTGAAATCATCAATGGCAAACCTTGTCCCAACCTCCAGCAAGCCCTGTTCCGCGCCATGACCGACAGCGCTGAACTCAACCAGCTGGACAAGGTCACGGATTTCCTGCTCAATCCGGGAAACTATACCGAGTATGACCCCAAGAAATTCGTTCCCGTCACCGAGGTCAAGGACGACGGCAAGTTATCAACCAGCGAGGTGGACGTGATCATGCAAAGCATGAACGACCGACTGCTGCTCTACCATCTGGCCACCTATTCCTATATGGCGGGCGGCGCACACGGCATCTATGCCAACAACTACGTCACCTACGACCTCAAGACCGAGAAGGCCGTCTCTCTTGATGACATCATCGCCGACACCACCTTGCTGCGCGACGTCATCTTCAAGGCAATCAAGAACACCTACGACTACACCAAGGACGACCTCTTCATCCCCGACAACGGCCTGCTGCCCTTGCCACGCGACTTCATGATTGACGGCTCGGCGCTCCACGCCATCTATCAGGTCTATGAAATCGCCAGCTACGCCCAGGGCATGATCGACGCCCCCATCTATCCCTACCTGCTCAAGCCCGAGGAGATAAAACAGCTCTACACCCCCTACGGCCTCGAGCTCCTCGACCTCGACGATTAAAAATCAGCCCCAAATCATCATACATTATGAAAAAGATAACCCTCATCTTTATCGCCTTCGCACTCATGATTTGGGCTACCCCTGCCTTGGCGCAATCTTCATACGGGCAACCGTGCCAATTCTACCACATCGACAAGACCGTCAAGGCAAAACTCGGCAGCGGAGAAGACGCCCAGTATCAGCAGAACACCATCAAGGCCCTATGGCCCGTTATGCTCAACGGCAAGGAGTGCTCTAAGCTGCAAGAGGCCTTCTGCAAATGGCTGACCGACAAGGACGACATCAAGCAGATGGATCGCGCCATCGAGTACACGTTGCACACCGACATCGAGAACATCCCCTTTGGCGACAATGGGCCTTACCTGATTCTTGACAGTTTCGATGATATAGAATCTGCTTATTCTTCCACCACCAATACCATCGAACTCAAGACCTTGGGCAAGCGCTTCGCCTTATTCCACCTGTTCTCTTATATGTATTATGCTGGAGGGGCCCATGGCATGTATGTCCACAACTACATCACCTATGATACCCAGCTCGACAAGATCGTCACGCTTGAGGATATCTTGATTGACCCTGAATTGATTCGTCCCCACATCCTGGAGTCCATCAAACTCAAGTATGACTACACCGAGGAGGACCTCTTCCTCCCCGATGACGGTATCATCAAGATTCCCTCGGAATGGTATTTCGAGGAGGGATTTCTGCATCTCGTCTATCAGGTCTACGAGATCGCCAGCTTCGCCCAGGGCGACATCGACGTCCCCCTCTTCTATCCCAACGATATCGACTACCTCACCCCCTACGGCCAACAACTCCTAGAAGAATCCCAAGCCGAAGCAATCTGGTAACCCATCACGCGTAACGCGATCAAAGCCGCGACAAAGCCCCGACACAGGAGACTAAAAACCGCCAGCCCGGTCCCCTGTGCCGCGGCTCTGCCGCGGCCCTAGGTAGCGAGGTAACAGGGTGACGGTTTCACTTGAGAGCACGGGTGCTATCAGCTGGGACGTGTTCTTTTGATGGCCAAAGCGAAGCGACGCCATCAACAAGACCCGTCCCAATGATGCACCTCCCCCCGGTTTTACTTGCCTCATAGCGGCCACGCCAAGGCGAGGCCCGACATCTTGCGGCTTCTACACCAAGGCGTTTTATCGGACCCTGAAAGTTTTTTTAATGCGAACCTTTAGCTCGGCGAAGCCAATTACGCTAATGAGACTAATTTCACGAAAAAATAAAAATCTATTCGCAAAAATTAGATGAATTCGTGTAATTGGCATTTGCCCCGCAGGGTTTTAGGCCAACAGCTATATCATTGCCAAAATTTTTAGTGTAAAGTTGCAACTTTTCACCCCTCGGTGAACGTCTATAGGGAAAACGGTAGGATACTATTCCTGCCCGACAAGATGACAACTCAATAAAACCTATAGACAAATGAGAAAATTCTTTTTCACACTGATGATGGCATTGCTGGTCGTGATGACGGCGGCTGCCGAGACGTTTACAGGCCGCGTGGTCGACGAGACACAGGCTCCCATTCCCTTTGCTAATGTTGTGTTGCTTAACAGCAGCGACAGTGCCTTTATCGCTGGAACGACGACCGACACCGATGGCCACTTCATGCTCTCGGGCCATGCTGCCAGGTCGCTTATCAAGATTTCCTATCTGGGCTACAAGACGCTGGCGCTGGATGCCACAGGCAGCGACTTGGGCACCATCACACTGGGACCCGAGGCGATGATGCTGGGCGAAGTCATGGTCAAGGGCCAGCGTCCTGCCTTCAAGTTGACGACCGAGGGCCTGAAGACCGACGTGGAGAACACACTGCTGAGCAAGGTAGGCACCGCCAAGGCCGTGCTCGAGAACCTCCCGGGCGTGCAGCGCAAGAAGGACGGTCTGGAGGTCTTCGGCAAGGGCACGCCGCTCATCTACATCAACGGCCGCAAACTCCAAAACCAGACTGAACTGGACCAAATCAGCAGCGAGGACATCCAGAGCGTGGAACTGATTACCAATCCCGGTGCCAAGTATGACGCAACGGTCGAGTCGGTCATCCTCATCAAGACCAAGCGGCCGCAGGGCGAAGGCTTCAGTTTCAACACCCAGGCTTCCTATTATGCGGCCGAGCGTCCTGACCTGGACTTAGGCACAAATTGGAACTACCGCCACAAGGGGCTTGATGTGTTCGGCAGCGTGTGGTACAACGACGGCCGCAGCAAGCAAGACGATGATGTCATCCTTGACGTAAAAGCCGATACCCTGTGGCATATGGACGAGCTGATGGATATCAAATCCCACTACAACTCGCTCTATACTTCAATCGGCACCAACTACATCTTCAACGACAACCATTCGGCAGGTTTTCGTTATGACACAAAGGCTTATTTCCTGGACCGCACCAGTGGCACGTTCACAGCCGATGTAATTGCCAATGGCCAGTTCTATGACCACCTGGACAACAGCCTATACGAGTCCACCAAGCACAATATGCCTCACACACTCAATGCCTATTACAATGGTAAGGTGGGCAAAACTTCCATCGATTTCAATACCGACTATGTCTTCTTCAAAAACCGCGAGACGCATTATAATGATGAGGTGAGTCAGGAGCAGCAGAGCCGCACGGTAACGAGCTATAGCGTCGTGCGCAACCAGCTATGCGCAACCAAACTCGTGCTCACGTGGAACCTGTGGGGCGGCAATTTGGAAGTGGGCACCGAGTTTGACCACACTCGACGCAACGACGAGTACATTAACCTCGAGCAAATCGTGCCCACGTCGTTCACCGAGCAACGCGAAAACAACTACATCCTGTTTGCTGAGTATGCCCGTCCGTTGCCCTTTGGCCAAATGAAGGTCGGACTGCGCAACGAGAACGTGACAACCAATTACTACAATCAGGGCGTACGCATCGCCGAGCAGAGCCGCAGTTACCATCATCTATTCCCCAGTGTGGGATTTATGGCTTCAGCTGGACCAGTGCAGCTCATAGCGAACTACGCGGCGAAGATCAAGCGACCCTACTACCATGAATTGAGCAGTAGCGTAACCTATGCCAACCGTTTCACGTGGCAGAGCGGTAACCCCTTGCTCATGCCATCAATCCGTCACGAAGCCTCGCTCATGGCCATGTACCGCTGGGTAACCTTGATGCTGAACTATAAACACACCGATGACCAGATTGTCAACGTGGGTCGCGAGGTTCCTGGCAGCGAGTCGATAACATGGCTCTACCGCGAGAATGTCGATAACGAGGATGCCGTGATGCTGATGGTAACACTCAGTCCACGATTCGGCCTCTATCAGCCCTCTCTCACGATGGGCATGATGAAGGAATGGATCAAGATACCTTCACCCGCTGGCGTCATCAGCCCCGAGCGCCCCATCTGGATTGCACAGTTCAACAACAACTTCAGGTTGGCTCCCACCCTAACAGCCAGTGCCGATTTCTCTTTTACCAGCAAGGGGGATCAGGAGAATATATCACTCACTAAGGCCGGATATCGTCTTGACCTGAGCGTTACCAAATCGTTCCTCGGGGACCACCTGTCGGTGATGGTTAAAGGTCATAACCTGCTGAATTCGCAGGACCAAGTCCGGTTGAACTACGGAGCACGCACACTGTGGCAGAATTTCCGTACTGACTCGCGAGAGGTGGAATTCACCGTCCGCTACAAGTTCAACGCCACCCAGAGCAAGTATAAGGGCACTGGTGCTGGCGCCAGCGAGAAGGAAAGACTATAAATAGTTAGAAATTAGAAATTAGAAATCATATAACCTGTTTCATTTTTCGATATCACATCATCAAATCATCCTCTGAATGCCAATAAGCATCAATGCTATCGTGCTGTTTATCAGAGTATTGATAGATGATGTGATATTTTTTTGAAAAATTATTGCCAAAAAATTTTGTCAATTCAAAAAGTCGCCGTACCTTTGCAGTCGCTTTGGAAAAGAAATGCTCCTTAGCACTCACATGTTGGTGCGTTAGTTCAGTTGGTTAGAATACCTGCCTGTCACGCAGGGGGTCGCGTGTTCGAGTCACGTACGCACCGCAGTGGAGAGAGGATTTGGGTGTTCGAGTCACGTACGCACCGCAGTGGAGAGAGGATTTGGGTAAGTATGCTTCGGCTGCTTGCCCATTCTTTTTATACCCCCAAAAAAGAGACGCAATCGCGCCCCCTCTAAACTGCTCGCAGCGCGAGCTTGCCACCAGTTCCCGATTCAGCCCTGTCGGTGTATTGCGAGCCTCTGGCTCGCACGATACGCCCCCCCTAAACTCTAAACCGCTCGCAACGCGAGCACACTAAACTCTAAACTTCAAGTCCCGGGCATCACCCGGGACTTGAATAAATCACATTGGCTTGATGGATACGGCAAAGCCGCCACCGGGAGCGCTGTGCAGCTTGAGTGTCGATTTGGAGGTCACCTTTTTCTTTGTGATGGTATAGGCCTGCGGATTGGTCTTGTAATCGGCACCCTTGCCATCGGCATAGATGGTGGCTTCATACTTGCGGCCCTTGTCCAGGAAATCGAGCTTGACAACGCTGTCGTGCGGTTTGGTGTCGGTCACGCCGCCTAGGTACCACGCATCACTGTTCTTGTCCTTGCGGGCGATGGTAATGTACTGCATCGGCTCGGCCTCGAGATATATCGACTGCTGCCAGTCTACGGGCACGTCCTTGATGAACTGGAAGGCGTCCATAAAGCGGGCGTAGTTCTCAGGCAGGTCCGCAGCCATCTGCAGCGGGCTGTAAAGCGTCACATAGAGCGCCAGCTGCCCGCAAATCGTCGACAGGCACTTCGACTCATTGGGAGCGAACGTGGAAAGGTCCATCTCAAAGATGCCCGGCGTGTAATCCATCGGGCCGCCCTGCAGACGCGTGAACGGCAGTATGGCCGTATGACCCGGCGTCGTCCCGCCAAAGGCCTGATACTCGGTGCCGCGGGCACTCTCGTTGCCGATCAGGTTGGGCCACGTGCGGCACAGGCCCGTCGGGCGAACGGCCTCATGGGCGTTGACCATGATATGATGCTTGGCGGCTTCTTCCACACAGTACTGGTAGTGGTTGACAATCCACTGGCTGTAGTGGTTCTCGCCACGCGGCAGGATGTCGGCGACATAGCCGCTCTTGACCGAGTTGTAGCCATACTTGTTCATCAGCGAGTAGGCCTCCTCGAGGTGGCGCTCATAGTTGCGCGTGCTGGCCGAGGTCTCGTGGTGCATCATCAGCCGGATGCCCTTGCTGTGGGCATAATCGTTAAGCATCTTGATGTCAAAGTCGGGATAGGGCGTCACAAAGTCAAACACATAGTCCTTGCTGTTGCCGTACCAATCCTCCCAGCCTTCGTTCCATCCCTCGACAAGAACTTGGTCGAAGCCGTTGGCAGCGGCAAAGTCGATGTAACGCTTCACATTCTCGTTGTTGGCACCGTGATGACCGTTGGGTTTGAGCTTGCTGTAGTCGGTCTCTCCCAGCCTTACCGACGGCACATCGTCGGTGTAGTGCCATGTGCTCTTGCCGGCAATCAGTTCCCACCACACGCCCATGTATTTCACGGGCTTAATCCACGAGGTGTCATCAATCTTGCAGGGCTCGTTCAGGTTGAGAATCAGGCGTGAAGCCAGCACCTTACGGGCATCATCCACAATCATGATCGTGCGCCACGGGGTTTGACATGGCGTCTGCATGTAGCCCTTGCGACCCTCTGCGTCAGGCGTCAGCCACGACTCAAACACCATGTTCTTGTCATCCAGGTTCAGATGCATGCACGGATAATCCACCAGCTGCGCCTCATGAAGGTTGAGATACACTCCGTCGTCGGTCTTGAGCAGCAGCGACGTCTGGACGCCCGTCTCGCTGAACTGCTGCTGCGACTCGTTATCGGTGATGCGGCTGGCGAAGATGTTGCGGATCTCGCTCAAACGCGAGCAGGTGTACTCATACTCCTGCGTGTCATAGTCGCCACCAATCCACCAGGCCGTGATGTCACCTGGCATGGCAAACTGCGTTTTCTCCTCCTTGATGACAAAATAGGTGAGGTTATCCTGCAGCGGGAATTCATAACGGAATCCCACGCCATCGTCATAAACACGGAATCGCACAATGATATAACGGTTCAGGGACGGCTGATTGAGCGTCACTGCCATCTCGTTATAGCGGTTGCGAATGCTGCTCTCCTCGCCCCACACGGGCTGCCACGTCTCGTCAAACGACGAATAACGCGCCGACACTAGCGTGAATCCGTCACACATCGAGTTCTCGCCTATAGACACCTTATTATTGAAGTTCGAGCCCTTGCCGCTACCCTTAGCGCTGACAAGGTCCAACCCCAACTTGCTCTCCCTGATGACCTGATTGCCCTTGAAGGTCACGTCATACACCGGCACACCGTCATTGACATCAAAATTCACGACAATGTTACCATCAGGCGAATAAGCGCTCTCGACTCTCGCCGACACAGTTGATGGAAATACCAACGATATCAGCAATACAATCACTCCTAAATACCTCATATTCATGATTCTATATATTATTTTGGTTACTAACAACAATCATTCAAGATGCTAAGGTACTAAAAATTCACCACCTGACAAACTCCATCCCCAATATCCACCCCCACCCATCACCCCAACCACTCCATCCACTCCAGTCTCTCCAATCACTCCAGTTACCCCCATCCAACCTGCCACCAAAAACCTGTAGAGACGCAAAATTTTGCGTCTCCCATCGTTAGGCGTTACCAATATCCTGCCCGGGAGACGCAAAATTTTGCGTCTCTACAGATTATTCCCAGCCTTCCCAGTCATTCCCAGTATTCCCATTACTCCCAGCCACCAACAAAAAAACGAGGGAGCCAACCTTGACGATCGACTCCCTCTTAGGGGGCGGTTACCTGCGCCTTCCCGCGTCGCTGACCATCGTCGTGGTGACGCTTAGGGCTCTGTGCCAGGAATGGGAACAGGCGGGA
>CACYSG010000095.1 GCA_902776955.1 uncultured Bacteroidales bacterium
CATTTGCCGACTGCTCGGGGATTGCCGCCATCACCGTGGCTGGCGACAACCCCGTCTATGACTCCCGCGACAGTTGCAACGCCATCATCGCGACGGCAACCGGCGTGCTGGTAGTCGGGTGCAGGAACACCATCATCCCCGGCACGGTCACCGCCATCTTTGACTACGCCTTCTACGGCTGCTCGGGGCTCACGGGCATCAACCTGCCCAGTTCGGTCACCGCCATCGGCGTTGAGGCCTTCTGCCGCTGCACGGGACTCATGGGTGTCGCCTTTTCAAGCAACACCCGGGTCATCGGGTTCCAGGCATTTAACGGGTGCACGTCGCTGCACGCGGTCACCATTCCCCGCTCGGTCAGGGCCATCGGCTTCTCGGCCTTTGGCGACTGTCCGTCCATCATGAGCATGACTGTGGCCAGCGGCAACCGCACCTATGACTCCCGCGACGACTGCAACGCCATCATCGAGACGGCCGACAACGTGCTGGTGGCAGGTTGTATGAACACCGTCATTCCCGGCACCGTCAACGTGATCGACGACTATGCCTTCTACGGCTGCTCCAAACTCACCGAGGCCCTCATGCCCGAGTCGGTCACCGCTATCGGCGACTATGCCTTCACCAGCTGTTCTGCCCTGCGCCACGTGTCTTTCCCCGATTCACTACGGGTCATCGGCAGCTCGGCTTTCAAGGGTTGCTCCCTGCTCAGCCGGGTGGACCTCCCCGATTCCCTGACGTCGTTAGGCGCCTTCGCATTTGAATTGTGCCCCGCCATCACCGCCATCACCGTCGCTGGCGGCAACCCCGCCTATGACTCCCGCGACAGTTGCAACGCCCTCATCGAGACGGCCAGCAACGTACTGATTGCCGGTTGCATGAACTCCACGATTCCCGGTACGGTCAAGGCCATCGGCGACAATGCCTTCAACGGATGCTTCATGCTCAGGTCGATGGACATCCCCAAGTCGGTGACTGCCATCGGGGCCTATGCTTTTGCGGGCTGCACCTCGCTCAACAGCGTGACAATTCCCCACTCGGTCACCGCCATCGGCGACGCCGCCTTCAACTCCTGCTCGGCACTCACCAGTCTCAACATCCCCAATTCGGTCAAATTCATCGGCGACGGGCCCTTTGTCGGCTGCTCGTCCCTGAGGAGCGTGAGCCTCCCCAACACGGTCACCGCGATTACCGACTATGAGTTCTACGGGTGCACGATGCTCAGCAGGGTGAACATTCCCAAGTCGGTCACCTCCATCGGCAACGCCGCCTTCTATGCCTGCGCCTCGCTCACCGACATCAAGATCCCCACCTCGGTCACAACCATCGGCTCCTCGGCCTTCCATGGCTGCTCCTCGCTCACCGCAATCACTATCCCCAGCGCGGTTACGGCCATTGGTTCCTCGGCATTTCGCTACTGCCCCGCCCTCACGGCCATCACCGTGGCCAGGGGAAATACGGTCTATGACTCGCGCGACGGGTGCAACGCCATCATCGAGACCGCTACCGACAGGCTGATCACAGGATGCCAGAGCACCACCATCCCCGCGTCGGTCAAGGCCATTGGCAAGAACGCCTTTGCCGACTGCATCTCGCTCGCCGGCATCACCATTCCCGCCTCGGTCAGGGCAATAGGGCTGAAAGCGTTCTACGGCTGCACGGCGCTCCACGATATTTACATGCAGGTGGACGACCCGCAACTGGTCACAGTGGGGAAAAGTGCCTTTGACCTGGAAGCCGAAGACTATACAGGGCGCACACTCCATGTCCCCGCTGGCACCGCAGCGGCCTATCAGGAATCATCACCCTGGCAAAGCCGCTTCGAGATAATTTGCGAGCAATAAGAATCAGTATGGCCTATGACAGCAGCCAGCACTGCCGACGTGAACGGCGACAAGTAAAATAAACTACGAATTTCACAAATTAAGCAAATTGGCATCCGCGTTCAATTAGGCCGGATTTCACGAATTGCGGCCACGCCAAGGCGAGGCCCTACCTGCTAGCGACCGGGGACGGTTCTTCTGGATGAAAAATGCCTGCATTTTTCGGACCGAAGAACCGTCCCCCCGTAACCTCGCGACCTAGAGCAGCTAGTAGGGCCACAGGTAAGCCCATATTTTGGCATCCGCAAACATGGTGTGCATTCTTCCATCCGGCCGCAATTCGTATAATTTGGCATTAATTGTATGCAGATGCCCATTAGTTCA
Source organism: uncultured Bacteroidales bacterium (assembly GCA_902776955.1). Taxonomy (GTDB): domain Bacteria; phylum Bacteroidota; class Bacteroidia; order Bacteroidales; family Muribaculaceae; genus Sodaliphilus. The sequence goes on from CACYSG010000095.1 coordinate 2,202, forward strand.
ATTGGCGTAATTCGTAGTTTATAATCACGCCAAGGCGCTGTGAAGTGACCCCAAAAAAACGATGAGTTCCTTAAGATGGCGGCCCTTGGGGCGTCAATTCTCAGAATTTTCAGAACATTCAGTTGTTGATTATGATTTTTGGAGTACCTTTGCAGTTATAAAAGATTTGAGAAGATGAAGAAGCTCGTAATATTTGACTTGGACGGGACGTTGCTCAATACCATCGAGGACTTGGGCCATGCGGCCAACTATGCGCTCGAGCGCAACGGTTATGCCACCCACAGCATGGCGAGTTACCCCTACTTTGTGGGCAACGGCGTGCGCCGGCTGATGACCCGCGTGCTGCCCGAGGACGCCCGCGACGACGAGACCGTCGACCGCGTGCTCGGTGACTTCCTGGAGTACTATGACGAGCACTGCACCGACTTCACCAAACCCTATAGCGGCATGCCCGAGCTATTGCAGGACCTGCGCGACTTGGGCGTCGCCATGGCCGTGGCCAGCAACAAGTACCAGAAGGCCGTTGACAAAATCATCCCCACCTACTATCCCGACATCAACTTTGTCGCTATCGAGGGACATCGCGAGGGCGTCAACGTCAAGCCCGACCCCAGCGTGGTGTTCGCCATCCTCGCCCAGGCGGGTATGGCCAAGGCCGACACGCTCTATGTGGGCGACAGCGGCGTGGACATGGAGACGGCGCGGCGCGCGTGCATCGACTCGGTGGGCGTGACCTGGGGATTCCGCAGCAAGAAGGAACTGGTCGAGTACCATGCCGATGTCATCGTCAATAACCCCGTGGATATCCTTGATGTCGTCGAGAACGGAATCAAGATCAGTTAGGAGTGAGAAGTGAGGAGTTAGAGTTGAAAACTAAAAATTGAAAACTAAGATATGGACTGGTTAACTGAACTTATCATCGGCAACGGCGTGGCGCACACCATTCTTGTCTATGCCATCGTCATCGCCCTGGGCGTCGTCCTGGGCAAAATCAAGATATTCGGCATCTCGCTGGGTGCGACGTTCGTGCTCTTTTGCGGCATCCTCGTCGGCCACTTCGGCGTGACCGTCGACGGGGCCACGCTCAAGTTCATCCAGGAGTTCGGCCTTATACTGTTCATTTTCTCCATCGGTTTGCAGGTGGGCCCCAGCTTCTTCTCCTCGTTCAAGCACGAGGGCATCCAGCTCAACGGCATCGCCATGCTCATCGTGGGGCTTAACGTCGTGGTGGCCCTGGCCATCTACTTCATCGCCGGCAACATCTCAATCACCGACATGGTGGGCGTCATGAGTGGTGCGGTGACCAACACGCCGGGCCTCGGTGCCGCCCAGCAGGCGCTCATCGAGACCGTGGGCGACCATGCCGCCGACCTCAACGAGTCGATGTCGCTGGGATATGCCGCGGCCTATCCGCTGGGTGTCGTGGGCATCATCCTGTCGATGGTCCTCGTCAAGTTGCTGTTCAAAATCAACGTTGACAAGGAAATTGACGACATCGAGCGCGAGAAGGAAGACAGCCAGCTCAAGCCACACGTAATCACCTACCAGGTGACCAACAAGCTCATCTATGACATCCCCGTGACGCGCCTGCACAACATCATCGACCGCAATTTCACTATCTCGCGCATGAAACGCGAGGACGGCACCGTCGAGATTCCCCAGGGCGAGACCATCATCCGCAAGGACGACGTGTTGCGCATCGTCATGAGTGCCCACGACCAGGACATCTTTGACGCCATCATCGGGCCTCACGTGGAATTTGACTGGCAAGTCGAGGCCGCCAACAAGGATATCGTCAGCAGGCGCATCGTCATCACCCAGAACGAACTCAACGGCCGCAAAATCGGCTCTATCCGCCTGCATGAGGGCTATAAAGTCAATGTCACACGCGTTTACCGTGCCGGCGTTGAGCTGCTCGCCAGCCCCAACCTGTCGCTCCAGGTGGGCGACCGCCTGACCGTCGTGGGACGCGAGGAGGACGTGAACCGTCTGGGACGCCGCATGGGCGATTCCTACAAGCGCCTGGACCATCCCAACCTGTTCACGATGTTCATCGGCATCTTCCTGGGCATTATCGTCGGCTCTATCCCCATCATGCTGCCGGGTATGTCGGTTCCCATGAAGCTCGGTCTCGCCGGTGGTCCCCTGGTGGTGGCCATCCTCATCGGACGCTACGGCCATAAGGCCAAACTGGTGACCTATACCAGCACCGCCGCCAGCCTGATGCTGCGTGAATTGGGATTGTGCCTGTTCTTGGCATCGGTAGGCATCGCCGCCGGCGGCAAGTTCGTGTCCACCATCCTGAGCGCCAACGGTGCCCTGTGGGTGCTCTACGGCTTCCTCATCACCATCATCCCGCTGCTCATCGCCGTTGTGGTGGCCCGCGGCAAGTTCCGCCTCAACTACTGCACCATCATGGGTGTCGTGGCAGGAGCCACAACCGATCCCCCCGCACTGGGCTACGCCAACACCACAGCCGGCAACGACGCTCCCGCGGTAGCCTATGCCACGGTCTATCCCTTGACCATGTTCATGCGCGTCCTCATCGCCGAGCTCATCATCATCTTCGCCGTCGCTTAGCGCGCCCCACCCCACATTCCCACCCCCCGTAGGGCCTCGCCTTCGGCGCGGCCCCACACAACACGCCCGCCCCCGATAGGCATTACAATATGCTGCCATGTAGAGACGCAAAATCTTGCGTCTCCCCCCGTTAGACATCACAAATTACAGGACGTAGGGCCTCGCCTTGGCGTGGCCGCACAGCACGCCCGCCCCCCCGTAGAAGGCTACATTCCATCCCATCCGTGCTGGCCTTTATGCCGCAATTGAGACGCAAAATTTTGCGTCTCTACAGGACGTAGGGGCTTGCTTTAGCGTCGCTCTCGCCCAACGGGCGAGCCTCTGAGTAACCCGTGGTAATGCTGGCAATCGAGCGGAGCGAGAATGTCAGCATCACCACGGGTAAGGACGTGCGTAAGAATGTCGCTGAAG
>CACYSG010000096.1 GCA_902776955.1 uncultured Bacteroidales bacterium
CCGTTGTGGATGCGTTATGCGAGCATTTCGCCTGACGGCAACAAGATCGCGTTCTGCTACAAGGGCGACATCTATGTGGTGCCCAGCGGTGGCGGACAGGCTGTGCAGCTGACTTCACAGTCGAGTTATGAATCCATGCCCGTGTGGTCGCCCGACGGCACGCTGCTGGCGTTTGCCAGTGACCGCAAGGGCAATAATGACATCTATGTGATGCCATCCACGGGCGGCCAGCCCAAGCAGCTTACGCGTAACAGCGCCGGGGAGACGCCGTGGACCTTCAGTCCCGACGGCAAGTATATCTATTACAGCGCGTCGATTCAGGATCCTGCGAGCAGCATGCTGTTCCCCAGCGGACGCCTGACCGAGGTCTATAAGGTGCCCGTCGAGGGCGGCCGCGTCACCCGCGAGTTGGGTACTCCCGCCGAGTACATCTGCTGGGACAAGGGCGGCAATTACTTCGTCTATCAGGACCGCAAGGGCGGCGAGGACGAGTACCGCAAGCACCACACCTCGTCGATCACGCGCGACATCTGGCGCTATGACGCCAAGACCGGTCATCACACCAACCTGACCAACATCGGCGGCGAGGACCGCAATCCCGTCCTGAGCCCCGACGGCAAGACCGTCTATTTCCTGAGCGAGCGCAACGGCGGCTCGATGAACGTCTACTCGATGCCCATCGACCACCCCAGCCAACTCACCGCAGTGACCAATTTCACCGTCAATCCCGTGCGTTTTCTCTCCATCGCCAATAACGGAACCCTGTGCTTCACCCAGGATGGCGCGCTCTACACCATGCGCCAGGGTGGCCAGCCCCATCTGGTGGACATCAGCCTGTGGCATGATGACAGCGACCAGATACAGCGCATGTCGCACACCCGCGGCGCTACCGATGCCGCCGTGTCGCCTGACGGCAAGATGGTGGCCTTTGTGGTTCGCGGTGAGGTCTTTGTGACTTCGGTAGAGTACAGCACCACCAAGCGCGTCACCAACACGACTGCTGCCGAGAATTGGGTATCGTGGGGCGCCGACAACCGCACGCTGGCCTATGCCACCGAGCGCAACGGCAACTGGGAACTCGTCCTGGCCACTATGGACCGCAAGGATGACCCGAACTTTGCCAACGCCACCATCATCAAGGAGGAAATCCTGCTGCCCTCGACCACCGTGGAGCGCACGCGTCCCTGCCTGTCACCCGACGGCAAGAAGCTCGCCTTCATCGAGGACCGTTTCAGCCTCAAGGTGCTTGACCTCAAGACCAAGCAGGTTACCCAGGTGACCGACGGCTCGACCTGGTATGAGACCAACGGCGAGTTCAACTATTCCTGGTCGCCCGACGGCAAGTGGTTTGCCCTCGAGTTCATCGGCAACCAGCGTGACCCCTATACCGACATCGGTATCGTGTCGGCCAACGGCGGCCCCATCACCAACATCACGGGTAGCGCCTACATCAGCGAGGATCCCCGCTGGGTCATGGACGGCAACGCCATCATGTTCCGCAGCAACCGCTACGGTATGCGCAGCCACGCCTCGTGGGGTTCACAGGACGACGTCTTCCTGTGCTTTGTCAACCAGGACGCGCTTGACCGCTACAACCTCAACAAGGAGGACTATGAGCTGCTGACCGAGGCCGAGAAGGAGGCCAAGAAAGCCGAGGATAAGAAGGCCGAGGAAGCCAAGAAGAATTCCAAGAAAGGCAAGAGTGCCACTACCGCCAAGGCCGATGACAAGGGCGTGAAGGTGGAACTCGAGGGTATCGAGGACCGCATCGTGCGCGTGACGCCCAACTCGAGCAGCATCTCGGGTTGCATGATCACGCCCGACGGCGAGTCGCTGTACTACCTGTCGGCCTTTGAGAAGGGCTATGACCTGTGGAAGATGGACCTGCGCAAGCACGAGACCAAGTTGCTCAACAAGATGGGCGGCGGTGGTGCCGACATCCAGGCCAGCAAGGACGGCAAGACCCTGTTTGTACTGGGCAGCAGCAAGATGCAGAAGCTCACCGTTGCCGGCGACAAACTCACCGGCATCGACTACAAGGCCGACATGAAGATGGACCTGTTTGCCGAGCGCGAGTACATGTTCAACCATGTGGACAAGCAGATCGAGAAGCGTTTCTACAACCTCAACTATCACGGCTGTGACTGGAAGGCCAATGTGGAGACCTACCGCAAGTTCTTGCCCCACATCAACAACAACTATGACTTTGCCGACCTGCTGAGCGAACTGCTCGGCGAGTTGAACGCCTCTCACACCGGTGGCCGCTATTATCCCACCAGCGGTGAGGCCACGTCGGACCTGGGCCTCATCTATGATTGGAACTATACCGGCAACGGCCTCATGGTTGACGAGGTTATCGTGGGCGGTCCCCTGGCCAAGGCCAAGAGCCAGATCAAGCCCGGTGTCGTTCTTGAGAAGATCAACGGCACCTATATCAACCTGGAGAACGACTATACCGAACTGCTCAACGGCCAGGCCGGCAAAAAGGTGCTGCTCTCGCTGTTCGATCCCAATACCGGCAAGCGCTGGGAAGAAGTCGTGAAGCCCATCACCCGTGGTGAGCTGAGTGAACTGATGTACAAGCGCTGGGTAAAGCGCAACGCCCACATCGTGGACAGCCTGTCGGGCGGTCGCCTGGGTTATGTGCACCTGGAGTCGATGAACGATGCCAGCTATCGTGACATCTACAGCGATGTGCTGGGTAAATACAACAAGCGCGACGGTATCGTGATTGACACCCGCTTTAACGGCGGTGGCCGTCTGCACGAGGATATCGAAATCCTCTTCAGCGGCAAGAAGTATTTCACCCAGGTGGTGCGCGGTCGCGAGGCGTGTGACATGCCCAGCCGCCGCTGGAACAAGCCCAGCATCATGCTGCAGTGCGAGGCCAACTACAGCAACGCTCACGGCACGCCGTGGGTATACAGCCATGACGGCTTGGGCAAGCTCGTGGGTATGCCTGTTCCCGGCACGATGACCAGTGTGTCGTGGGAGAGGCTGCAAGACTCGTCGCTCATCTTCGGTATCCCCATCATCGGCTATCTGCTGCCCGAGGGCAATTACCTCGAGAACACGCAGCTCGAGCCCGATATCAAGGTGGCCAACAATCCCGAAACCGTGATCAACGGAGAGGACTTGCAGTTGAAAGCTGCCGTTGAGGAACTCATGCGTGAGTGTGGACTTAGATAAATCAACCGGTGGGGCCCGTTATGGGTCCCACTTTTTTAATACTTAAATGATTATGATGGACTTTATCACCAACAATCTTACCGACATCATCGGTTACACCGCGTCGATCTGTTTAGTGCTGGGCTATATGCCACAGGCGATTTACACCATCCGCACCCACGATACCGACGGTATCGCGCTGCCCACGTTCCTGATGATGGGCCTGGGCGGTATCTTCTTTGCGATTCAGGGCCTGTTGCTGGAGAACTGGCCACTGTTCATCACCAACGTCATCACGACGGTGTCTAGCGCCATCGTGTTTGGCATCAAGATGTATAACGACTACTGGAAAAAGGATAAGAAATAATGCACTGGCAGGGCGGGTCAATGACCTGTCCCGCTGTCATAATTCTAGACAAATTCTAGATATTAAAAAGTATCATTTTTCTTTGGCAAGTCAGAAATAATCTGTAATTTTGAAAACTTTACTCCACTGCCCCACGGCGAGTAGGCTGGAAAAGAAGATGTAAAATCAGATTAACCTATTGATAAACAATTACTTTTAATTATACACTAGATGATTTTATGAGACTTAAACTGTTTTTGCTATTAGCACTCTTTGCCACCTTGCCGATGTTGGCGCAGCACACGGGCGTGCAAGGCGTGGTGGTTGACGCCAGGAACGGCCTTCCTGTTGAGGGTGCTACTGTCATTCTTGACAATCAGGGCATCGCGGCGACTACAGGTCGCAACGGTGACTTCCTGATTGACGATGCACGTCAAGGCAATGACGTACTGTTGGTCCTGTGCTACGGCTTCAAGGACTTGTCGCTACCGGTTACCCTCATCGATGGTGTCGTTGAGGATTTGGGTGTCATCCGTGTGGAACAACTCTCGTTTGAGTCGACCGAGGCCCTGGAGTTTCGCAGCAACGTGGCCGACATGGCACTCACCGAGTCCCAGCTTGAGGACGAGGAAGGCAACACCCAGGAGGTTGCCCTGTTGAGCGGCGCGACCGACAATCCCTTCTACCAGGCTTCCAGTTACACCTTCAGCACGGCTCGCTTCCGCATCCGTGGTTATGAGAACCAGAAGACCGAGACCTACATCAACGGCGTGCCGTTTAATGATGCGATCCGCTTCTCGTTCAACTACTCGATGACCGGTGGCATGAACCAGGCATTCAGGAACAAGACGATCGGCTTTGGTCTGGAGGACAACTCTTATGGCTTCGGTGGAATCGGCGGTGCCAACAACATCAAGACATTTGCCGCCGACTATGCTCCCGGTACACGTTTGAGTCTCGCTTACACCAACGGCAACTACCGCTGGCGTGGTATGGTGACTCATGCCACGGGCTTGAACAAGCACGGCTGGGCCATGACTGTTTCGGCTGTCGCCCGCTATGCCAACGAGGGTGTCTATCCCGGCTCGTTCTACAACAGTTGGGGTTACTTCCTCGCGGTGCAGAAGGTCTTCAATCCGCAGCACTCGCTGTCGCTGACGACCTTTGGCGCCCCGACCAAGCGTGCAGCCAATTCGGCAATCTATGAGGAGTGCGGCCGCCTTGTCGGCAACAACATGTACAGCCCTGATTGGGGTTGGCAGGAGGGCAAGAAACGCAACTCCAAGGTGGTTGAATCCTTTGACCCGACCGCCATCCTAAACTGGTTATGGAAACCCAATGACCACACCTCATTGAATACAGGTTTAGCCTATCACAAGTCGTTCTACAGCAAGGCCGCGCTCAACTGGCACAAGGCAGCCGACCCGCGTCCCGACTATTACCGCTACCTGCCGTCCTATTATGATGTGAATAGCGAGGCGTTTAACCTCTATTACGACCGCTGGCACAGTGAGAGCGAGTATACCCAGATCCGCTGGGACGACCTCTATCAGACCAACTACCTGAATAA
>CACYSG010000097.1 GCA_902776955.1 uncultured Bacteroidales bacterium
CAGGGACTTCATGTATGTCGCCGACCGCTACAAGAGCGAGTTCAACTATCCCATCCACTGTCATGACATGATGAACATGATGGAGCTGAACTTTGTGGAAAATGCCGCCGGTTGCCTGCGTGTGGTGGGTGACAGTAACGAGGTGATAGGTCCCTATGACCTCGTGCTCATCACCAGTTCGGAGCTGGAACATGCCTGGGAGCAGAACGGCCGCCCGGCAACCGACATTCACGAAATCACGATTCAGTTCCGCCTTGATTTCGACCGCGAGAACAGCGCATTCCTGACCAACCCGTTTGACTCCATCTACAAGATGCTGGTGCGTGCTCGCAAGGGTCTGGCATTCCCCATGTCATCCATCATGCGGGTCTATCGCCAGCTCACCAATCTGTCGAGCATCAAAGAGGGCTTTGTTGCCGTGCTGCAACTGCTCGACATCCTGTATGAACTGTCCAAAGGCGAGGCCACCGAACTCTCGTCGTCGGCCTTTGCCCAAGTGCCTGTGACCAGCGACTCGCGCCGCGTGCTCAAGGTGAAAAACTACATCGACGCGCACTACATGGAGCCGTTGCGCCTCACGCAACTGTGCGACTTGGCCGGCATGACGCCGAGCGCCTTCTCGCGCTTCTTCAAACTGCGCACCGGCAAGACGCTCAACGAGTACATCATCGACGTGCGCTTGGGCTATGCGACCCGCATGCTGGTCGATACCACGAGCACCATCGCCGAAATCAGCTACTGCTGCGGTTTTAACACATTGAGCAACTTCAACCGCCAGTTCAAGAAAGGCAAGGGCTGCAGCCCGTCGGAGTTCCGCAAGAAATACCGCAAGACCAAAATCATCATCTAGTATATTATTCAAGTTTCTAAAGTAGCTACACCACTTTAAAAACTTGAAGTTTAGAGTTTAGAGTTTAAAGTTTAGAGAGGCATCCGCGCCCTAAGGTCTAAAGTCTAACAACTAACAATTTGCGAAACTTAAATATATAACAAGATTTCAAATAATCAACACAATGAAAAGAAACTTAAGTTTACTATTGCTTCTGGCATTATGGTCAACGGCCCAAGCCGTCATCAAGTTGCCTGAAATCATCGGTAACGACATGGTGCTGCAACAACGCACCCAGGCCCGCTTGTGGGGCAAGGCCAAAGCTGATGCCACCGTGAGCGCCGACGCCGACTGGCTGGGCCAGCCAGTGACCACCCAAGCCGACAAGAACGGCAACTGGTCACTGATGCTGCCCACACCCGCTGCCGCCAAACAGGAGCACCACATCACACTCATGGAAAACGGCCATCAACAGGTTGTGCTGGAGCGCGTGCTTATCGGCGAAGTGTGGTTCGCCTCGGGACAATCCAACATGGAGATGCCGCTGAACGGATTTTGGAACTGTCCCGTTGAGAACTCCAACGAGGTCATCGCCACCGCGCGTGAGAACCGCTGGCTGCGCATCGCGCAAATCAAGCAAAACGGACAGACCAAGCCCGTTGAGGAGGTTTCCGGCAAATGGCTCGTGCCCACGCCTGAGACCGCGCCGTGGATGAGCGCAACGGGATTCTTCTTCGGCCAGATGCTGCAACGCGTGCTCGACATCCCCGTGGGCGTGATTGCCTGTGCCTGGGGCGGCTCGAAGGTTGAAGGCTGGGTTCCCGAGGAAATCGTCAAGACCTATGACGACATCGATATCGCCAAGGAGCAAAAAGAAGGCAAGAAAGGCAATTCATGGCACTACTATACCCCCGTCATCATGTATAACGGCATGCTGCACCCGCTGCGCCATTACACCATCCGCGGCTTCATCTGGTATCAGGGTGAATCCAACGTGGGCAAGGAGCAGACCTATGCCCAGCGCTTGAAAGACATGGTTGACACCTGGCGCAAGGACTTTGGCGGCACAGCCCAGCAACTGCCGTTCTATCTAGTGGAAATCGCACCTTGGGGCGGCTATGGCGAGTGGCTGAGTTCACCGCTGCTGCGTGAAGCCCAGCACAATGCCGCACAACTTATCGAGAACTGCGGCATCGTCTCGACCAACGACCTTGTCAAGCCCTACGAGTTCAACCAGATACACCCCGCACAAAAACGCGAGGTGGGCAACCGCCTGGCCTATATGGCCCTGAACCGCACCTATGGCTACAAGAGCATCGCTTGCGAGTCGCCCGAGTATGACCACATGCAAATCAAAGGCAACGAAGTCGAGGTATTCTTCAAGAATGCCGACGATGGCCTGTCGCCCTGGCAGGACATTGAGGGCTTTGAGATAGCCGGTGCCGACGGCGTGTTCAAGACCGCCAAGGCCACGCTCAACGAGGGCCACAAGTCAATCATGGTATCCTCGAGCGAGGTGCCCGAACCCGTGGCAGTGCGCTACTGCTTCAAGTCGTTCCAAATCGGGAACCTGAAGAACATGCGCGGCCTACCCGTTGTTCCTTTCCGTACGGATAAGTAGTTTCTAGTCCCTAGTCCTTAGTCCCTAGTTGGCATCCGCCTTGAGACTAGAGCCTAGAGTCTAAAGATCATCTGAAATATCATTCAAAACAATCATACAACATTATGAAAAAAAACAAATTTTTAGCATTCATCCTGCTGGCCGCATTGACGCTCGGTTTCTCGGCCTGCGGCAGCGACGAACCCGATGAACCCAAGTTGGCAGCACCTGCCGTGGTCAGCACATCGCCCGAAAATGGCTCGACGACAGTTGAGCCTGGCGCCATCAACGTGACCATCACCTACGACAAGACGATCACCATGACGTCAAGCGACATCAGCAAGATTCAGGCTACCGGAGCCACCATCAGCAACGTGCGCACCCTGAAAGCCGACCTGATGCTTACCGCCACCTGTGCCGAAGAGGGCAAGGCCGTGACCATCACCATTCCCGCCGGAGTCATCAAGAACACCGACGGCGTAGCAGCAGCAGCCTATACCCTGAACTTTACCACCAAGAAGACCGAGTTGCCCGACCCCGTCGCCCCCGACGGACACGAGTCGGCCGCCCAGGCTGTGCTCAACATGACCCCGGGCTGGAACTTGGGCAATACGCTCGAAAGCTACGGTGACTGGATTGGCGACCATCAGGAGCCCTACAGATATGAGACCGCATGGGGCCAGCCCATCACCGACGCTCACCTGATGCAGGCTTTCAAGGAGAAAGGTTTCAAGGGCATTCGCATTCCCGTGACCTGGTACCAGCACATGGATGACCAGGGCAACGTTGACGAGGCTTGGATGAACCGCGTGCAGGAGGTTGTGGACTATGTCATCAACCAGGGCATGTATTGCATCCTCAATGTGCACCACGACACCGGGGCCCACAATGCCGCATGGGTTGTCGCCAGTTCGACGCTGCAACTCGACCGCTATGCCAAGCTGTGGACACAGATTGCCACCCGCTTCCAGAACTACGACCATCACCTGCTGTTTGAAGGCTATAACGAGATGCTCAACACTGCCCAACAGTGGAACCAGCCGAGCAACCTGTCCGATCTCGTGTACGTGAACCAGCATGCCGCCAAGTTTGTCGAGGCAGTGCGCGCCACCGGTGGCAACAACACCTACAGGAACCTGATTGTTTCGACCTATGCCGCCGCCCATGGCACCGCCGTGTTGAACGGTCTCACCATCCCCACCGACCCCTGCGGCAACCAGAGCCACATCGCCGTCGAGGTTCACTCCTATGATCCTTGGGACTGGTTACACGTCTACAACATGACCTGGACCAGCCAGTGCCGCGAGGCCCTTAATAGCATGTTCACGGATTTGGAAACCTACTTCATCTCCAAGGGATATCCCGTTATCATCGGCGAGTATGCCACCAACGGTGCGGGCGAAATTACCATTGACAAGAACAGCACCACTGCCCAGAAGGCCGAGGCCGGCAAGCAAGCCGGCGACATGAACCGCCTGTGCAAGAAGTACGGTGCCGCCTCGTTCTATTGGATGTTACTCGTTGACGGAGCCGACCGCAGCGAGGCCACCTTCCGCTGGTCGATGGAACAAGTTGCCGACTCGATTGTCAATGTGTATAAATAATGAGGAATTAGGAGTTAGAAATTAGGAATTATTGCTGTCTGAGGAAAGTTTAGCAGGCTGAAAGCCTGCACAAGGCCAGCGGCCTTGACTATCCTTAACCCCAGGGCGCACAGGTCGGAAGACCTCGTGTGGCCTGGGGATAGCGAGCAAAAACTGGATCGGGCCTCGAAGAGGGCCAATAGCGCCAGCATCAAGTGATTTGACTGGGTTGCGCCTGTTGCAGTGAGTGGCCCCATTCAGGGCCCATATCGAGATGGGTAACTGTCCCCAGGCCTCACTGACCTTCGGCCAGTGCGCCCTGGGGTTGGTGCAATTCAAGGCCGTTGGCCTTGTGCAGGTCATTCGACCTGCCCGCCTAACATAGCAAGCCCCTTCACACGAAGCCACAATAACAGCATTGATATCAAAGTACCTATGCAACCTGGGTGATTTTTCATTGCTGTCCGGCAAAAGTTTTTTACGAGCACCAACAAAAGATGAGGGTGTGTCATAATTCAGTTATGGCTCACCCTCTTTGCAAGTCAACCGCCTGAGAATGGGATATTTTTCAGGCGGCTGTTTTTTCTTTGTTTTGTCTGTACACTCGATTCTCATGAGGTAAAGACCGAGCTGTGACGGCAAAATGGCAAAAATGGGGCGTATTTCCTCCGTTTCCAGGCGGATTTTGCGATTTTTGCGGCCATTTTCTTGATGTTGAAGGCGATGGCGAAGAAGGCAAAGTCCATGATGACCTTGTCTTTGCCGAAGTGGCGGAAGCGCTTGTAGTGCATGTTGTTCTTCATCTGCCCGAACACGGCCTCCGGCTCTATGGGTCTCCTGGAGCGGT
>CACYSG010000098.1 GCA_902776955.1 uncultured Bacteroidales bacterium
TGCCCAGAATGTTCCACCACGGGTTGAAGCAGGTGCCGTCGCCCGGGCAGTCCTTGATTTCCTTCTTGGCGCCAATCTCCTCGCGGCAGCTCTTGTTCTGCGGGTCGTCATTCAAGTCGCCCATGAAGATGATGCCCTGGTTGGGATCGTCACGCAGCAGCGAGTCCATCGTCTCACGAGCCATGCGGCCGGCGGCCTCGCGCAGGTAACTCGACGCCTCCTCGCCCCGGCGACGCGAGGGCCAGTGGTTGACCATTACCGTCACTTTCTCGCCAGCGAGCATACCCGTCACAGTGAGCTGGTCACGGGTTTGCATGGGCTCATCCAGGTATTTGTTGATGTTCTGGGTAGTGACATTCAGCACCTTAAAGAAACGGGGATTGTAGAGCAATGCCACATCAATGCCACGCGGGTCGGGACTGTCGTGATGGACAATCTGGTAGCGGCGGTCCCTGAGCTCGGGTTGCTTGACGAGGTCCTGAAGCACCGAGAGGTTCTCGACCTCGCTCACACCGATGATGACGGGACCCTCGGCAGGAGAGCCCTTGACCTCCATCTGGCTGATGGCATAGGCCATGTTGTGCTGTTTTTGCCAATACTTGATGCCGTCCCACTGATAGGCGCCCTGGGGCGTGAACTCGTAGTCATTCCGCCCGTTGTTGTTGATCGTGTCGAACAGGTTCTCCAGGTTATAGAACATCACGCCATACATCGTGTAACGGCGGTCTTGCTCAAGTTGTCCCTGTTGGTCTTCAACAAGTTGTGGCACCTGGCCGACAACCAGCGACGGCACCATCACGATGAGTGCCACGAACATATAATACATTCTTTTCATGATTATGACTTTTTTGAGGTACGGTTTGAATATCCTTATTACCATACTGCTCCGTAAACCCTTTACAAGCGGCTTACGGAGCAGTTGGATGAGTCTTCATAAAACAGAAGTTTTTTTTGTTACTTGACCTCCTTTACCAGATAAATCATCGTGGGGAAGTGGTCGCTGTAGCCGTTCAGGAAGATACCAGCCGAATAGGTACGCAGCGGGTAACCTTGGCGGTCGCCCTCGCTCGAGCGCAGGAACTTGCGGTTGAGCACCTCGGCACGAGAGAAGGTCAAGGTGGGCTTGTCCTTGCTGTCGTAGTGCTGCAGGAAGTAGTCCGTGAAGATGATCTGGTCAAACAGGTTCCAGGTGCCCTTATAGCCCAGGGTGCCGATGCCCTTGTCCAGAATGCTCCACCAGGGGTTGTAGCAGGTGCCGTCGCCCGGGCAGTCCTTAATATCCTTCTTGGCGCCAATCGCCTCGCGGCAACTCTTGTTCTGCGGGTCGTCGTTCAAGTCGCCCATGAAGATGATGCCCTGGTTGGGATCGTCGGCCAGCAGCGAGTCCATCGTCTCACGCGCCATGCGGCCGGCGGCCTCGCGCAGGTAGCTCGATGCCTCCTCGCCACCCAGGCGTGAAGGCCAGTGGTTAACCAGGACCGACACTTTCTCGCCGGCGAGCATACCCGTGACGCACAACTGGTCGCGGGAACGGAACTCGGGATAATCAGGCAGGTACTTATTGATGCGCTGGTTGGTCACGTTGAGCACCTTAAAGAAACGCGGGTTATAGAGCAAACCCACATCCACACCGCGGCGGTCAGGACTGTCGTGATGGACAATCTGGTAGCGGCGGTCCTTGATCTCGGGCTGGCGAACGAGGTCTTGCAACACGGTGATGTTCTCAATCTCGCTCACACCGATGAGGACGGGACCCTCGGCAGGAGAGCCCTTGACCTCCATCTGGCTGATGGCATAGGCCATGTTGTGCTGCTTCTGCCAATACTTGGTGCCGTTCCACTGGCGTGCGCCCTGAGGTGAGAACTCAAAGTCATACTGTCCGTTATTGTTAATCGTATCGAACAGGTTCTCCAGGTTGTAGAACATCACGCCATACATCGTGTAGCGGCGTTCCTGCAACTGTTCTCCTTCCTGGCCCTGGGCCAGCGCTGGCAGTATTGCCACCAGCGCCAGAGCCATCATGAATAATTTCTTCATCATATCGCTATCTTTTTAAGGGAAATCACTGTGCGTTTTCCCAAGTGAGATTCCAGATCGAGACGCGGTCCTTGTTGGAATTGGATGCCGACGGGCACAGGTTGGTGATCTCGATAGTGAAGTCACCGGTCACATTGCAATCCTCCGAGAAGGAATAGGCAGTGCGCTGCTGCACGTCGTTGTTGGTTACGGTCCACGTCTTAACGACATTGCCGTCCTTCTTCACGTCAACGCGGAACGAGAGCAACTTGTCGGACATCGCGCAGCCATAGCTGAACATGAGTTTCTTGATGCCATTGTGCAGCACGGGCGACACGAGGGTGCCCACCGTGCTGGTCTTACCGTTCAGCGTGGGAGCCTTGGCATACTCGGTGTCGCTGTCGGTCACATAGCCGATGAACTGGAAGGTCGGGTTCACGTCATTTGCACCGCCCTGGAACAGGCAGCTGTTGGTGGCTACCCAACCGTTGTTCGAGGTGAAGGTACCGTACTGGCCCTTAGCATCACCCATGGTCTCAAAGTCGGCGCGGGGAATACGAGGCTCGCCGAAGGAAACATTATCGACGCCCCAAGTGTCATACTCGTCAGCGACGTCGGCATCATAGTGGAAGGCGATGTAATATACACCGTCGGCCCACTGGCTCAGGTCAACATCTCCCGAGGAGGTCCAGCCGCTCCAGGTGCCCGTGCTGTTGGGAGCCTTGGCCAGAACAGGATTCAGCTTCTGCTTAAAGGTGGCAGTGACGGGATTAGCCGAGTTGAGGATATAGACCTCAAAGACGGTCTTGTTGGTGCCGTAGCTGCGCGTTCTGGTGCTGAAGTTGAGAATCTTGCCGGCTGCATTCTTGATATCCAGCGGGGGAGTGATAAACCACGTGTCGTAGGGCGGTTTCTGACCCTTATAGCCGGTCATTGCGGCATAGGCATTACCGTTATCGTCGTCCTTAAACCACTTCTTGTCACCGCTGACGTCAACCTCGGTCCAGTCGGCAGGCAGGCCATTGTCGAAGCCCTCTTTGAGAAGGGTGAACGGAACGGGGAACTCCATCTCAAATTCATTGGTCGATCCCATATTCTCGGTGATACCGGCCATTCCCATATAGGTGGCCAATACACCTTTCACCTTGGCGAGGGTCTTGTAATAGATGGCATGATCCTTCAGGTTAGCCTGGCTGCGGAAGGGTGAACCCTGGGGCAGCGAGACAACGATACACTTGGTGTAGTCCTTGCAGTTGGGATCATCGGCCAGGACGAGGGTGTTATCGAGCGTCGTGGGAGCCTGCCACTCGATGTCGGCATTGCTGCTCACAGTGGTAACCTCGGGGCCTACAGCGCCAACGACATAACCGCCGACCCAACCCTTGGTTCCATTGTTCTGGGCCTCGATAGCCTCGGCAACGGTATAACAGTTGCTGCGCGTACCCTTGCCGCCACCGCCAATCACATCATCGATGCTGCGCAGGTAGAACTGCCACGTGCCCGAAGAATTCTGGCTGGTTGCATAGAAACTGAGCAGACCGATCACGTCAATGTCGCCATCGGGCAGCACATCACCACGGAAGTCGGCATAGTTGCTCGTGCGGACAACCAACTGGACACCGTTCTCGTCGGCAAGGTTGTGGTTGGTGGTTTGATCACTGCTTGAGAAGGTTACCACACCGTCGGCCTCGGTAAAGTGAACGCCAGAGAGGCGCACCAGCAAACCCTGATATTTCCTCAGGGTCTCGCCGTCGGTCTTTCCCTGGAAGTCACTGATGCTGACATCGGTAGGCATAATCTTGGACACGTCGGGCAGGCCGTTGAGTTCGACCATCGACTCCCACATCGCCTGGGGCAGGAAGGTTGCTTCCCACACGCTGCGCT
Source organism: uncultured Bacteroidales bacterium (assembly GCA_902776955.1). GTDB lineage: Bacteria > Bacteroidota > Bacteroidia > Bacteroidales > Muribaculaceae > Sodaliphilus. The sequence continues at coordinate 3,901 of CACYSG010000098.1, forward strand.
GGTCATACCATTGGGGATAACCCAACTGCTGCTGGCCGTTGTACTTGCCCACAAAGTAGCCCTTCATGGGAATGACAATTTCCTGACCGATGCGGTAGTTATTGTACAGGCTGTTTTGATTGATTGAGATTGTCAATCCGGCACCCGACTCATCGGTGATGTAGAGCGCCTTGTAGATGTTGCCACACTCGTCGCTACTGGTCACCCAACCATGGATAACCTCATCCTCGGTGACGGTGTCAATATAGTTGACCACATCCTGCCAGTGCTTGGCCTTGAATTCAGCGATGGTCATGTTGGCGGTGTGCTGGGCAACGGGAATCACCATGGGCGGTTGGTCAAACTCATCGTTGCAGGCAGCGGTGAACACCAACAGGAGCATTAGGCTGAGATAATAATTAAAACGTTTCATAGTGTTATATTGTTTGTTTAATTTCTATCTTGTTGATTGTTGAATTTGAATGGATGATTAGAACTTCAGACCCAAGTTCAGGAACACCTTGAACCCCTGACCGTAGTAGTACTTGTTGGGGAACTTGTTAGCCGTGTTGGTGATATCCTTGGTGTCGATACGACCCTGCTGATAGCCACCCGTCTGGATGTTCCTGTTGTCAAGGATGTTGCTCAGGTTCAGGTTGATGTTGAACGAAGCGGTACGGTTGATGTAAATCACATGACCGATGCTGGCATTGATCACCAGGGCCTCGTTGAGTTTCTCCTGCTGGGCGATGTCCTTAATAATCTGCTCGAGGTGTTCTTCGCTGTTGGCCAGCGTGTACAGGGTGGGCATCTCGACATGGCGTACAGGCGAGATGCTCACATAGGAGCGGTTCATCCAAGCACCGTTCAGTTCAACAAACCACTGCTTGGGACCTGCCCAGTTGAAGCCCAGCATGTAGCACTCCTGGGGCGATCCGGCCACATAGAAGTTTTTCAGATAAACTATCTCGGC
>CACYSG010000099.1 GCA_902776955.1 uncultured Bacteroidales bacterium
TAGGGTCGTTGCAGACGACGACGTTGATAGGCGGCAGGTGCACGGGCGGCAACGTCCTCAGCCGAGCCGTACTAATCACCCGAAAGCTTTCTTTGCGCCGGAAGCGCGCGCAGGCCGGTCCGGTCCCGGAAGGGGCGAGGGCGGCGGAGTGTGCGCGGGAAGGCGGAAAAAGGACAAGGCGTGCATGGAGGGCCGCGAAGGTTCTCTGCCGGCATGCGGTGAAGTCGCGATGAAATGGTTTTCGCGCGTAAGCGTTCCCCCGATGGTCTTTTTAAGTCATCACAGCCGCGGCACACTCGCTGCGCCGTATGGGCTGAAAAGGTAAAAATAAGGTGGTCATAGCGTGAGGGTCCCACCTCTTCCCATTCCGAACAGAGAAGTTAAGCCTCACCACGCCGATGGTACTGCGAAAGTGGGAGAGTGGTTGGCTCCCTCGTTTTTTTGTTGACGGCTGGGAGCAATGGGAGTAATGGGAGCGACTGGGAGTAATGGGAATACTGGGAATGCTGGGAAGACTCTGTAGAGACGCAAAATTTTGCGTCTCAAGGGCAGGATATTTGTAATGCCTAACGTTGGGAGACGCAAAATTTTGTGTCTCTACATGATGGCTAACAATATAAATTTTGTGTCTCTACATCTAACAATAAAAAAGGGGCGATGCCGTGGATGGCACCGCCCTTTTGTGTGATTGTTGTGATTTCTACTTTACTTCCTGGCCCTGGAGGAAGGTCCTCGCGATGATGGGCGTGGTGTAGGAGTAGGGGATGAAGTCGATCGAGGGGATCGGGTCGGTAATGAAGAAGTTGGCGACCTTGCCCTGGGCGATGCTGCCGTAGTCGTTGCTCAGGTCCATGGCGGCAGCGGTGTTGATGGTCGCGGCGTTGATGGCCTCGGCGGGGAGCAGACGCATCTTGATGCAGGCAAGCGATACGACAAACTTCATGTCACCGCTGGGCGTGGAACCGGGATTGTAGTCACTGGCAGTGGCTACGGGCAGGCCAGCCTCAATCATCTTGCGTGCGGGAGCGAACGGCATGTTCAGGAAGAACGAGGTGCCGGGCAATCCCGTGGGGATGGTGTTGGTGCCCTTGAGCATCTCGATGTCCTCGTCAATCATGCTCTCGAGGTGGTCAACCGATACGGCGTTGTGCTTCACGCCTACCTCGACGCCACCCGACGGTGCGAGCTCCTGAACGTGGATTTTGGGTCTCATACCCCACTTGGCGCCCTCCTCGAGGATGCGCGACGTCTCGTCGGGGGTGAAAAATCCCTCGTCACAGAAGACGTCGATGAAGTCGGCCAGCTGTTGCTTACCCACCTCGGGAATCATCTCGCTGATGAGCATGTCAACATATTCGCCTTGACGACCGGCATATTCCCTGCCCACAGCATGGGCTCCCAGGAAAGTGCTGACCACCTTGATGGGCGATGTCTCGCTGATGCGGCGGATAACGCGCAGCATCTTCAGCTCGTCCTCGGTGTTGAGGCCGTAGCCGCTCTTGATCTCGACGGCGCCAGTACCCTTGGCGATGATTTCACGTACGCGGCGCATGGCCTGGGCGTAGAGCTCATCCTCGGTCAAGAGGTGCAGGCGGTCGGCTGAATTGAGGATGCCGCCACCACGGCGTGCAATCTCGGCATAGGAGAGTCCGCGGATTTTGTCCACAAACTCACCCTCACGACTGCCGGCATACACGATGTGGGTGTGGCTGTCGCACCACGAGGGCAGCACCGTGCCACCCTGGGCGTCGATGACCTCCCAATCGTCAGCAGGCACGGGCATCGAAGCCATCTCGCCCCAGGATTCAAAGCGGTCACCGTCGACGAGCAACCAAGCGTCGTTGATACAATTCAGCGTCGCCATCTCGCTGCCACGTAGGCAATGTTTCCTGTCGGAATCGATGCCTGCCAGACAAGCGATATTCTTAATCAATCTTTTCATTCTGCTATTGATATGAATTCCACGCCAAGGCGCTAAGTCGCTAAGAATTTGTGTGTTAAAAGCTCTTAGCGTCTTAGCGCCTTAGTGTGAGAAAAATTTGTTAGTCAATCTTGTTGTTCTGCAAGAATTCTACCGACTTGGCGATGTGCGGATACATGGGCTGGTCCTCGTTGATGAAGGGGACACTCTTGCGGTAGTCGGCGATGACGTGCTCGAGCACGGGCGACGACTTCAACGGGCGGCGGAACTCCAGTGCCTGGGCGGCATTGAAGAGCTCGATGGCCAGCACGCGCTCGGTGTTCTCAACGACCTTGCACAGCTTGACACCGGCGTTGGCACCCATGCTCACGTGGTCTTCCTGACCCTGTGAGGTGGGGATGGTGTCGGCCGACGAGGGCATGCACAGCGTCTTGCTCTGGCTGGCGATGGCGGCAGCGGTGTACTGCGGAATCATGAAACCGCTGTTCACACCGGGGTGTGCCACGAGGAAGCTGGGCAGGTCACGGGTGCCCGACACGAGCTTGTAGGTGCGGCGCTCCGAGATGTTGCTCAGCTCGGCCATAGCGATGCATAGGAAGTCCATGGGCATGGCGATGGGTTCGCCGTGGAAGTTACCGGCCGAGATGATGAGGTCGTCATCGGGGCAAACGGTGGGATTGTCGGTAGCCGAGTTGATTTCGGTATCGATCACCGAGCCGACGTAGCGGATGGTATCCTTGACCGAACCGTGTACCTGCGGGATGCAGCGGAAGGAGTAGGGATCCTGCACGTTGACCTTGGGTTGCTTGATGAGTTCACTGCCGTCGAGCAGCTCGCGCATGCGGGCAGCCGTGTCGATCTGTCCCTGGTGGGGCCGTACGGCGTGAACGGCATGGGTGAACGGCTCGATGCGGCCGTCATAGGCCTCGAGCGAGATGGCGGCGATAACGTCGGCCCAACGGCTCAGGCGCTCAGCCTTGATGAGGGCCCACACGGCGTGAGCACTCATGTTCTGGGTGCCGTTAAGCAGGGCCAGACCTTCCTTGGAACCAAGTTTGATGGGCTCCCAACCCATCTTCTTGCAGATGTCGGCACCGCTCATGCGCTCGCCCTTATACTCGACCTCTCCCAATCCCACGATGGGCAGGCAGAGGTGAGCCAGCGGCACGAGGTCGCCCGAAGCACCCACCGAACCCTGCTTGTAAACGACGGGATAAACATCGTTGTTGAACAGGTCGATGAGCCTCTCGACGGTGTCGAGCTTCACGCCCGAGTAACCGTAGGAGAGGGACTGCACCTTCAGCAGAATCATGATCTTGACGATGTCGTTGGGCACGCGTTCGCCCACGCCGCAGGCGTGAGACATCATCAGGTTGATCTGCAGCTGGGACAGCTGGTCGTTGCTGATGGAAATCTTGCACAGTGAGCCGAAGCCCGTGGTCACGCCATAGATGGGCTTGTCGCTCTCGGCAATCTTCTTGTCGAGGTATTCACGGCAGTGGGTGATGCGCTTGATGGCATCGGCACTGAGTTTAAGCGTATGATGGCCTTCGATGATCTCGGCGATCTTCTGGACCGTGAGATGCTCGGCGCTGATTTGATGTGTCATTCTTTTATTTGAGGTTTATGGATTGTTATCGATGTTTTTAAAAGATGGTTACGGCATTGTCGATGACATCGTCGTCAACCAGGTTGGGCATGGTAACGGTGAGTTCGGGAGTGCGCTCCATTTCGCGACGGATGGCATCCATCGAACCCTTGTTGCGTGCCCAGCTGCGGCGAGCGATACCGTTGTTCACGTCCCAGAACAGCATCTCGCGGATGTGACGGGCCGAATCCTCGCTGCCGTCGATGGCCATACCGAAGCCGCCGTTGATGACCTCGCCCCAGCCTACACCGCCGCCGTTGTGGATACTTACCCACGTAGCGCCGCGGAAGGAGTCGCCGATAACGTTCTGGACAGCCATGTCGGCGCAGAACTGCGAGCCGTCATAGATGTTGCTGGTCTCGCGGAAGGGCGAGTCGGTACCCGAAACGTCGTGGTGGTCACGACCGAGCACAACGGGAGCGCTCAGCTCGCCGCTGCGGATGGCGTCGTTGAACGCCAGCGCGATCTTGGCGCGACCCTCGGCGTCGGCATACAGGATGCGGGCCTGCGAACCCACAACGAGGTGGTTGGGACCAGCCTCCTTGATCCAGTGGATATTGTCGTCCATCTGGCCCTGGATGTCCTCGGGAGCATCCTTGCGGATTTCCTCGAGCACCTGTGCTGCCAGGCGGTCGGTGGTCTCCAGATCCTTGGGGTCGCCAGAGGTGCATACCCAACGGAAGGGACCGAAGCCGTAGTCAAAGAACATCGGGCCCATGATATCCTGAACGTAGGACGGATAGCGGAACTTGCCGTCGGGCGTCATGATGTCGGCACCGGCACGGCTCGACTCGAGCAGGAAGGCGTTGCCGTAGTCAAAGAAGTACATGCCCTTGTCGGCCAGCTTGTTGATGGCGGCGCACTGACGGCGCAGCGATTCGCGGACGCACTCCTTGAACTTGTCGGGATCCTCGGCCATCATCTGCTTGCTCTCCTCGAGGGTCAGGCCCACAGGATAGTAGCCGCCAGCCCAGGGGTTGTGCAGCGACGTCTGGTCGCTACCCAAGTCAACGTGCATATCCTCGGCAGCGAGGCGCTCCCACAGGTCAACGACGTTGCCTACATAGGCCATCGAGACGGTCCTCTTGTCGGCCACGGCCTTGCGGATAGCGGGAATCAACTCATCGAGGTTGTAGTGCAACTCATCCACCCAACCCTGGTCGTAGCGCTTCTCGGCAGCGAGGGGGTTGATTTCGGCGGTCACGCTGACCACGCCGGCGATGTTACCGGCCTTGGGCTGAGCACCCGACATGCCACCCAGACCAGCGGTCACGAACAGCATACCGTGGATGTCGCCACCCTTCTGGCCGCGCTTCACGAGCTGCTTGCGGGCAGCGTTGAGCGATGGTCGTGCCGTGCACGATACCCTGCGGGCCGATGTACATATAGGAGCCGGCGGTCATCTGACCATACTGGCTCACGCCCAGGGCGTTGTCACGCTCCCAGTCGTCGGGCTTGCTGTAGTTGGGTATCACCATACCGTTGGTCACAACCACGCGGGGCGCATTCTTGTGCGAGGGGAACAGGCCCAGGGGGTGTCCCGAGTACATCACGAGCGTCTGCTCGTCGGTCATCTCGCTCAAGTACTTCATCACCAGGCGGTACTGTGCCCAGTTCTGGAAGATGGCACCGTTGCCGCCGTAGATGATCAGCTCGTGGGGGTGCTGTGCCACGCGCGGATCCAGGTTGTTCTGGATCATCAGCATGATGGCGGCAGCCTGACGCGAACGTGCGGGATACTCGTCGATAGGACGGGCATACATCTCATATTTGGGACGATAGCGGTACATATAGATGCGGCCATACTTCTTCAGCTCCTCGGCAAACTCGGGAGCGAGTGCGGCGTGGAGGTGTTTGGGGAAGTAGCGCAGCGCGTTCCTCAAGGCGAGCTTCTTCTGCTCGGGGGTGAGGATGTCCTTGCGCTTGGGCGCATGGTTAATCTCGGTGTCGTAGGCCTGCAGTTCGGGCAGTTCCTCGGGGATACCACCGCGAATGTCGGCAATGAATTCTTCTTTGGTCATATTATTATGTTTTTTAGTTTTTAGTCCTTAGTTTCTAGTCCCTAGTTTTTAGTAGTTCTCTAAACTCTAAACCCTAAACTCTACACTAAGCCGTAGGCTTGTAGGCTTATGACTTGATTTTCTCTTCAACCATAGCGGTGATTGCGGCTTCCTCGGCATTAGCCTTGGCAACCAGCTCGTTGGCCTCGGCGATGAGCGCATCGGCAACCGTGCGGTCGGTCAGGCTCGAGGCGTTGATCTTCACGTTCATGCCGGCACCGATGACGGCGGCACGTGCGGCGAGGGCACCCACGCCAGCGTCGGTCACGCTGTTGGGGTTACCGGTCTCGACCATGGCACGGCAGATCTCGAATGCCTTGAACGAAGCCTTCATCGTGCGCATGGGCACCTGGGTGGCATACAGGGTGGCATCCTGGATGGCGGCGGTCCGGGCAGCCTTGTCCTCCTCGGTCTTCTTGGGCATGCCGAAGGCAGCCATGATTCTGTTGAAGGCGTCGGTGTCCTCGTCAACAAGGTGGAGCAGCTCGACCTTCAGGGCCTGGCCCTTGTCGGCCCACACGCTGAACTCGTTCCAGCGGTCATCCCAGCCGGGCTTGTGGCTCGACAGGTTGGCGACCATGGTGCCCAGCGATGCTGCCAGAGCACCCATATAGGCGCTGATGGAGCCGCCGCCAGGAGCGGGCGATTCGCGGGAGGTCTCGTCGGCAAAACCGGTCACGGTGAGGTCCACCAGGCGGTTGGCGGCCTTATTGTCGGCCTCGAGCATGAACTCGATCACCTTCTCGTTGGGGTCAAACGGCTTGAGGTCGTCCAGACCCATCGAGTGGATGGCGATGTTGATGATGTCCTCCTCGGGGATACCCGTCGAGCGCTGCTGCTTCTCCAGGAAGTACTTGCCGGCCTCGATGAGGCAACGCTTGGGCATGAGGCCCACAATCTCGGTACCCGTCACGCGGATGCCGCGGTTCTGGGCGCAGCGGCACACCTCGTCAAATGCCACGTGCAGCGGCGTCACGTTGATGTTGGTGATGTTCATCGACACCTGAGCGATCTTGTACTCGTCGATGTACCAGCCGATGGCCTTGGTGCCCTTGAAGTCGCGGGCACCAACGGCGGTGCAGCCCGTGCGGGCAACGCCCTCGTCAAAGGGACGGTCGCCGAAGTCGGGACCCTTCTCGGTGTTCATCTTCTCGGGCAGTGCCTCGTATTCGCCGGCGCGGCACACGGCCAGGTTCTGGCGGCCGGGCTTCATGGCAGCAGCCTCATAGCAGTAGCAGGGGATATTGTGTTCGCGGGCAATGCGCTCGGCCAGTTTGTGGGCCAGTTCGGCACACTCCTCAAGGGTGATGCCGGCCACAGGGATGAGGGGGCACACGTCGGTGGCACCCATACGCGGGTGTGCACCATGGTGACCACGCATGTCGATGAGCTGACCAGCCTTGCCGACGGCCTGGAAAGCGGCCTCAAGCACGGCGTCGGGTTCGCCCACAAAGGTCACAACCGTACGGTTGGTAGCCTCTCCGGGGTCCACGTCGAGCAGCTTCACGCCCTTGACACGTTCAATCTCATCGGTGATTTGTTTGATAATGGCCATATTGCGTCCCTCACTGAAGTTAGGCACGCATTCCACGATTTTCTTCTCCATACTCATTTGATAATCAGTAGTTTAAGTTATTATTTTATGTTAGTAGGTTAATTTTGCAACAAAAGTACTACATTATCTATTATTGAACAAATTTTTCCCCTCCGAACTTCTCCGTTTTAATGTTTTATAAACATTAAGCCATGGTAAACCTTGCAATCTTAGTTAGTCCTTTAGTTCATGTTAAAATGATTTGTCATGTCACATTGGTGTCCGTCCCCTAAAAATGTATTTATGTGGTTGAAGTATAAGCAATAGGATGTAGGGCCTCGCCTTGGCGTGGCCGCAGTTCGACAAATGGCAATATGCTGTGTGGAACGGCCACGCCAAGGCGAGGCCCTACAATCATCCTACGTAACTATTCAGTTATTTCTCGTGGAGCCAGAGGGAGTTGATTTTCTGGCGGATGGCGCGGATGTTGCCAGCGGTGATGGCGCCCATGATGAGTATGCCCACGAGGACGGAAATGCCGATGCCCGAGCCGCTGATGCCGAAGGCGTGGATCATGTCCATATAGGCCATGCGGCCCACGAGCATGAGCAGGATGCCCAGCACGAGCACTGCGGCATTGAGGCCGATGACGAGCAGGATATAGTGGCGGGATACTTGGCTGGGCGAATAGCCGAGCAGCAGCAGATCCTGGAGTTTGCGGGTGTTCTTTTGCAGCAGCAGGTAGATGCTGAGCATGAGCACGAAGAAGGACAGCAGGCTGATGATGATGCCCACGGCGATGACGATGGCGCTGACGACGGTGAGGAAGTAGTTGGCCTTGCTCGACGACATCTTGTCACCCGCCACCTCATAGTGGTGCTCGTCCATGTATTCCTCGATCTTGATATCTCCAGGCTTGCTCACCTCGACGATGAGTCGCTGTGGCTGTTGTGCGACCCCGGTACCGAAGGTCTGGTTGGCCCATTCCATGAATTCCTGAGGCACGATGACGGTGTTCAGGCGGTTAGAGAAGCCGACGATGCGTCCGGGCATGACCTGCCGCTTGCCGTTACCGCTCAGCGTGAACTCCAGCGGCAGCATTTCGGCCTGCCCCTCACTGATTTTGGGCATTCCCTGGGTGGCGGCGAAGCCGAAGTTGTAGAGCGACAGGTAGTCGCGCGAGATGACCACGGGCACCTCGGGTTTGGCCGATGTGAATCCCCATGCGTTGGGGTCGATGTCGATGAACTCGTCGGGGATGGCCTCAAAGAAGAACTGCGTGCGCATCGCGTGGCCTGTACCGACTCCGAGCTGGGCATCGATGGCAAAGTCGCTGTTCAGGAAGCGACCCACCTGGCGGCACCAGGGCTGGTGCTCCAGGTCACTGATGTCACTGTCGCTGAACTCACCGTTGTTGCCCATCATCGCTCCGGCCCCTGTGACGGCGCGAGTGATGATGAGGTAATCCTTGCTGATGAAGCTTTCCTCGTCGCTGAATACGGGTTTTATATCGCGGTAGAACTGTACCGCGAGCAGGACGATGGTCAACCCGATGAGGTTGGCGATGGCAAAGCCGATGAGTTGTCCCTTGCTGATGTGCTGCCGCAGCAGTTTCCAGATGATATCTTTCATTTTAAGTTTAGAGTTTAGAGTTTAGAGTTTAGAGGGGCATCCGCGTTCTGGACTCCATTATAGGGCTTAGAGGGGCATCCGCGTTCTAGACTCCATTATAGGGTTTAGAGAGGCATCGCCCTTCTAGACTGCTATAGGTTAAAAATGGTGTCGACGTCCATCTGCAGGTGGTTGCCCACCGAGGTGGCGATGATGCCGGCGCCCTGACGGCTGGCCTCGTTGACGATGATGTCGGCGACGGTGCGGTTGTTCTCCTCGTCGAGGTGGCTCACCGGCTCGTCGAGCATGATGAAGTCATAGGGCTGGCACAGGGCGCGGATGATGGCCACGCGCTGCTGCTGGCCGATGGAGAGTTTGCTGGCCAGGCTGTCCACCTTGTCGGGGATGCCCATGGCCTCAAACAACTTGAGGATTTCGTCACGGTCCTTGAAGCCCGTCAGGCGGTTCTTGAGCTCGACGTTCTCCATCGCGGTGAGTTCGTCAAACAGGCGCATGTCCTGAGGCAGGTAGGCGATGTGGCGCTGCCGCACGTCGCACCATTGGGCCACGGTCATCGAGCGGATGTCCTGGCTGTCAAAGGCGATGCTGCCGCTATAGTCCTGGCGGTAGCCGTAGATGTAGCTGCACATCGACGACTTGCCGGTGCCGCTCTCGGCGCTGATGAGGTAGCGCTTGCCCCGCTCAAAGGTGACCTGTTGCTGCCAGATGTCGCTGTGGATGCCATGAAGACCGGCAAACACGCGTGGCAGGGTGTTATTTAGTGCTATTTGTTCCAAATTGAATTCTGGGTTTAGAGTTAATTGTTTTTCTCGCAGTTGTCGCGGCCGTGATAGGGCTCGACGTGGATGTTGGTGAGCACGTCACCCAATTCTTCACCCAGCTGTCGCTCAATCTCGCGGGTGATGTCGTGGGCATGGTTCACGTTCATGTCGCCGTCGACCTTGATGTGCATGTCCACCACGCGCAGGTTGCCGTTGCGGCGCGTGCGCAGGTTGTGGAACGCCAGCACGCCCGGTGTATGGGTCACGATGGCTGTGATGCGGTCCTGCTCCTCGAGCGGCAGCGACACCTCGAGCAATTCCAAGATGGCCGGACGCCCCATCTTGAAGGCGAGAATCAGGATGAGCACGCTCACGCCGATAGCTGCCAGGGGATCCAGCACACGCCACTGCTCACCCAGGAATATCGCTCCTGCCACACCCAGCACCGTCGCCATGGTCGAGAGGGCGTCGGCACGGTGATGCCAGGCGTAGGCCTGGAGGGCCTTGCTGCCGGTCTTGCGACCTGTGTGGCGGGTGTAGTGATACAGCCCTTCCTTGACGACGATGGCCACGATGGCCACGATCAAGGCGATGGAGTGGGGACGCTCGAGCATCTGCCCGTTCAGGGCGGCCCACACGTCTTTCACGCCCTCGGTCAGCAGGCCCAGGGCGACGATGACCAGAATGATGCTGATGAGAAAGGCCGCCAGCGTCTCATACTTGCCCCTGCCGTAACGGTACCGCTCATCAATGCCCTTGCCCGACAGGCGCACCATGGCATAGACCAGCACGTCGGTCACCGTGTCGCCGATGGAGTGGATGCCGTCGGCAAGGATGGCGCTGGAGTGGCCCACAAATCCCGTGACAATCTTGAGCAACGACAAGCACACGTCGCTTGTCATGCCCACCAGTGTGCACCGTTTTTCCTGGCGGTTCTGCAATGATGAATCTCTTCTGATTTCTTGCTCGTTAGCCATTTCGTTAGCTTATTTGCCGCAAATTTACTTAAAACCCCGCACAGTGTCGCTTGAATTAACGATTTTTTATCATCCCTCCAGCCCTGGGCACCACCGTTTGACCCCACGCTAAGGCGCAAAGCCGCTAAGCAAAGTCCGCCATTAAAGCAGAGAAGTGATGGTAATTACACTTGTGAGGTTTTCTGGTTATGGTGACAGTGGCGAGTGCGGTGCATCATTGGGACGGTTCTAACTGATAGCGCCGCTTCGCTTACCGCATCATTAGAACCATCCCAGCTGATGGCACCCGTGCTCTCACTGGTGGAACGTGTAATATTTCAATATCTTAGCGCCTTTGCGGCTTAGCGTGAGGCATTACAGAAGGTTTAGCCCTGGGCACCACCGTTTGGACCTATCGGGCCTCGCGCCCCTCGGTTGCCTGGGCGCCAAGAAGTGGTTTTAGTGGTATTGTTAAAAACAGGATGCTACCCGTTGGTGGAATTACTTGAACAAGTTGAGATTCCGCGATAATGCTCAATATATAGGCAAAACGCCCGAAGGGCGGTTATCCGGGTAGCCCGTGTGTTGGCAGGAATGGGCGAGGTAGACGCCCGGAGGGCGGCCATTTGAGTAACCCGTGGTAATGCTGGCGAACGAGCGTAGCGAGAGAGTCAGCATCACCACGG
>CACYSG010000100.1 GCA_902776955.1 uncultured Bacteroidales bacterium
TTGACGATTTACAAAATTTGTCCAATTCATGGGAATTATCTATCTTTGCCCATTGTTAACACTCAAACCGCATGGCTAATTTGCGCAACATATATGACTCGCGTCGCATCTGGAAAGTGGTTTTCCTGGTCCTGTCGCTGTTGCTTGTCGCCATGTTCCTGTACATCTCTAACAACCTGGTCAAGGACCTGGCCGAGCAGGAACGAGAGCGCATGGAGATCTGGGCCAACGCGACCCAAGAGCTGACGTCGATGGGCAGTGGCAACGAGACCGATGCCGACGGTAATCCTGTCGGGACCAGTGCGACCGACGTGGATTTCCTGTTGAGCATCATCGAGGCGAACCACAACATTCCCGTGCTGCTGGTCGATGACCAGGACAACATCCTGTTGAACCGCAACTTCCGCTTGCCCGAGCCCGAGGACAGTCTGGCGTTTGAAATTTCGCCCGCCAACCTGGAATTCCTGAATAAAAAGTTGCGCCACCTCAAGAACAGCGAGAACAAGATTGAAATCCAGATTGACAAGTCCACGACCCAATACATCTACTACGAGGACTCGACGCTGCTGCGCCGCCTGTCCTACTTCCCCTACATCCAGTTGGCGGTGCTCATCTTGTTCTTTGCCATCGCCTATTTTGCCCTGATGAGCATCAAGCGCGCCGAGCAAAACAAGGTGTGGGTGGGACTATCGAAGGAGACCGCCCACCAGTTGGGCACGCCCATCTCGTCGCTCATGGCATGGACCCAGCTGCTCGAGACGATGGGTGTGGACAAGAGCATCGTCACCGACATGGACAAGGACGTCAAGCGCCTCTCGACCATCGCCGACCGCTTCTCCAAGATCGGCTCCATGCCCGACAAGGAACTCGTGCCCATCAACGAGGCCGTCACTACCAGCCTGGAATATATGCGCGCCCGCATCCCCAAGCGCGTGAGCCTTTACATCCACACCAACGACCAGACCAACAACGGCGTGATGCTGAGCCAGACGCTGTTTGCCTGGGTGATGGAGAACCTCACCAAAAACGCCGTCGATGCCATGGACGGCGAGGGCCGCCTCGACATCACTGTCGAGGACAGTCCCAACAACGCCGTCATCCTCGTCAAGGACACCGGCAAGGGCATCCCTCGCAAGAACTTCAAGAACGTCTTCAACCCCGGCTTCACCACCAAGAAGCGCGGCTGGGGACTGGGACTGACGCTCGTGAAGCGCATCATCGAGGAATATCACAACGGACAAATCTATATCAAGGAATCGGAGGTCGGCAAGGGCACCACATTCGGCATCGAACTCCCTAAAGTCAAGTCACAATCATGAGTCTTACCCCTGACACCACCCCTGCACGCGTCACGATGCTCGGCACGGGCAACGCCATGTGCGTCAACTGCTACAACACCTGCTTCTACCTCCACAGCCCCAAGGGTGGCATGCTCGTTGACGGCGGTGGCGGCAACGGCATCCTGCAGCAACTCATTAGGGCCAAAATCCCCTTTGAGAACATCCGCCACATGTTCGTCACCCACAGCCACACCGACCACATCCTGGGCGCCGTGTGGATGATGCGCAAGATATCGCCCATGATTTTCAAGGGCAAGCACAAGGGCCCCTTCACCATCTACTGCAACGACGTCGTGAAGCACGCCCTCTATACCATGGGTGACCTGATGATTCCCCGCAAAATCTTCGATTCCATCGGGCAAACCATCATCCTGCGCGAGGTGCACGACGGCGAGCAGCTGGACATCGACGACATGCGGGTCACCTTCTTTGACATCGCATCGACCAAGGTCAAGCAATATGGCTTTGAGGCCAAGTTGCCCGACGGCCAGCGCCTCGTCTGCCTGGGCGACGAGCCCTACAGCATGCAGAGCGAGCCCTATGCCCGCGACTGCGACTGGCTGATGTGCGAGGCCTTCTGCCTCTACAAGGACCGCTTTGTGTTCAATCCCTACGAGAAGAGCCACAGCACAGCCCTCGACGCCGGCATGCTCGCCCAGGAACTCGGCGTGAAGCACCTCGTCCTCTACCACACCGAGGACACCCACCTCGACACCCGCGCCGCGACCTACGCCGCCGAGGCTGCCCAGTACTATCGCGGCCCCATCCTCGTCCCCAACGACCTGGAGAGCTTCGACCTCGCGGATTAACTAATCGTTCAAAATAAAAAAACGCTGATTACGCTGATTATCGCTAAATAATCAGCGTCATTCGTAGTTTTTGATGAAACGAACGGCCACGCCAAGGCGAGGCCCTACAGCCACAGGGGGGCAGTTTTAGTTAATATTTAGTTGGGGAGATGGACCTAAAAAGAAGGTGGATTTGCGGGAATTTGATAAAATAACTACCTTTGCGGTGTTATAATATAATGAGAGCGCGTTGGACATATTGGTTCGTGACGCTGGCTGCGGCATTGCTGCTCGCGGCCTGTGCCAGCATCGGGTCGCCCGAGGGCGGTCCGCGTGACTACACGCCGCCGCAGGTCGTCAAGACGTCTCCCCAGGCTGGCTCAGTCAACTTCACCGGCCAGAAAGTCGAAATCACCTTTGACGAAATCGTCAACATCAAGGACCAGCAAAAGAAGGTCATCGTCTCGCCAGCGCCTAAGACCCAGCCCCTCATCCGCGCCGTGGGCAAGAAAGTCACCATCGAGTTCCGCGAGCCGCTCGAGGAGAACACGACCTATGTCATCGACTTCTCTAACGCCATCGAGGACAATAACGAGAGCAACCAGCTCGACGGCTACGCCTTTGCCTTCTCGACCGGAGAAGATATCGACACGCTGGCCGTGTCGGGCATCGTCCTGCGTGCCAACGACCTCGAGCCGATGCAGCACGTCATTGTCGGCCTGCACAGCAACCTCGACGACACGGCCTTCACCAACATTCCCCTGGAACGCGTGAGCCGCACCAACGACCTGGGCAAATTCTCCATCCTGGGCCTCAAGCCCGGCAACTATCATGTGTTTGCCATCAACGACGTGGACGGCGACTACCGCATGGTGCGCACCGAGGATATCGCCTTCCTGGACGAGATTATCGTCCCCACCACCGACCAATATACCTCCCAGGACACATTGTTCACCTTTGACCGCCGCATCGACACCGTCATCACCGCGACGCACACCCTGTTCCTGCCCAACGACCTGCTCCTGAGCATGTTTAACGAGGGCTACCGCTCCCACTACGTCAGGCAGACCGGCCGACCTGCCGACAATAAACTGCACGTCCTCTTCGGCGCCCCCAACGACTCGCTGCCGCAACTCGACATCATCCGTCCAGCCGAGCACCAGCAGGACTGGTACCGCGTGGAGCGCAACATCGACAACGACTCGCTCTTCTACTGGATCACCGACTCGGCACTCATCAAGACCGACACCCTCATCGTCGCCATGACCTACCTGCGCTCGGACAGCGCCGACCTGCTGCAGCAGGTGACCGACACCATCCGATTTGGCTACCGCAAGCCTTCCTCAGTCATCAAGGAAGAGGAGAAGAAGGCCAAGGAGCGGAACGAGCGCGCCAAGCGGATCGCACAACTCCTCGAGAAACAAGAAAAGGCCAACGCCCAGGGTAAGGAGCTCGACGAGGGCGAACTCGAGGAACTCAAGGAACTGCAGCATGTGGACCCCGACAATGTTCCCAAACTCGCGATGGACCTGGCCAAGAGCGGCACCATCGACATCGGGGACTCCATCATCTTCAAGTTTGACACCCCCATCGACCACATCAACCCCGACGGCATCCATCTCGAGATCAAGCGCGACACCTTGTGGGTGCCCCTTAGCGGCACGGCACAGCTCCAACCTATAGATGACCTCAACCCCATGCGCTACTGGCTGCCCATGACCGTACTGCCCGACTCCACCTACCGCCTGAGTATCGACAGCGCCGCGGTGACCTCGGTGTACGGACTCGTCAACGACGCGCTGACCAAGGAGATCAAGGTCAAGGGCGAGGAGGAATACGCCAACATGTATTTCACCGTCAACGTCAAGGACGGTGCCTTTGTCGAGTTGCTGGGCAGCGGCGAGAAGGTCATGCGCACCACCGTTGTCAAGAACGGCGCCTTCCAGTTCAACAACGTCAACCCCAGCACCTATTACCTGCGACTCACCATCGACACCAACGGCAACGGCAAGTGGGACACCGGCAACTACAGCCAGCACATCCAGCCCGAGGAAGTCTATTACTACCCCAAGAAACTGCGCCTGCGCCGCAACTGGGACCTCGACGAGAACTGGAACATCTACCAGACGGCCCTCGACCTGCAGAAACCCGAAGACATCAAGCACAATAAGCCCGAACAGGCCAAGAACAAAGTCGAGAAAAAGCAGAACGGCACATCCACCGACGAGGAGGAAGAGGAGAGCGAATTCGGCACCGGATTCAACAACACCTACACCGGCAACAAGTACAACGACGCCAAGAACAGTCGCAACAACCGTCGCCAACTCAACCGCTAACGGCTCTCTATAACATCGCGCTACGCGCGAGAAATCAAAAAAAATCGCTGGTGTCCCGT
>CACYSG010000101.1 GCA_902776955.1 uncultured Bacteroidales bacterium
TTGGAGATCAATGGCTATCAAAAAACCACACGCCAAATCACTGTTGTGTCGACATTCAGTGGTTTGGCGTGTGATGATAAGTTTAAGTGGGCCTATCAGTTCTTCTTAGCCTTGTCCTTGCAGTCGGGGCACTGCTGATCGGCAGGCTTCTCGCACTTCTTGCCTTCAGCCTTCTCGCACTCATGCTTGGCGCAATCCTTCTTCTCGGCCTTCTCGCACTTCATGCCTTCGGCTTTCTGGCAGTCCTTCTTGGCTTCTTTTTTGCACTCGTGCTTCATGCCAGCGGCCTTCTCGCACTTCTTGCCTTCAGCCTTCTCGCACTTCTTGCCAGCGGCCTTTTCGCACTCATGCTTGCCAGCGGCCTTCTCGCACTTCTTTTCGCAATCCTTTTGCTCGGCAGCGGCCTTGGCCTTGCAGTCGGGGCACTGCTGGTCGGCGGGCTTGTCACACTTCTGGCCATCCTTGTGATCCTTGCAGCATTCCTTAGCTTGAGGAGCCTTGGGAGCCTTGTTTACGTCCTGAGCAACCATCACGTTAGTGGCCAGTGCCAACATAACGAGCGAAAATAACAATTTCTTCATCTTTACTTTAAACTTGATAATGATATTTGTTAATAATTGAGTTTTCGCGCCAAAATTAGCAATAAAAACCGAATTATTAGACATTTTAATCTTTTTTTGGTTTAATATCGGCCTAAATTTTGATTATTGCATATAAAACGAGTACTTTTGTGGGATTTCATAAAAACATAAAACAGAAAGAGAATAATCATGTCAACCTATACAGTTTCAGACCCCCGCAAGGTCACCACCAAGCGCATCGCCGACATGCGTATCGCCGGCGAGAAAATCGCGATGATCACCGCCTATGACTACACCATGGCCACACTCGTTGACCAGGCCGGCATCGACATCATCCTGGTGGGTGACAGTGCCAGCAACGTCATGCAGGGCAACGCCACCACCATCCCCATCACCATTGATGACATGATCGTGTATGGACGCACGGTGGTGCGTGCCGTCAAGCGTGCGATGGTCATCGTGGACATGCCTTTCGGCACCTATCAGGGCGACCCCATGGAGGCACAGCGCAATGCCGTGCGCATCATGCAGGAAACCGGGGCCGACGGCGTGAAGCTTGAGGGCGGACGCGAGATGCGCGCTGCCATCGAGATGATCCTGCGCGCGGGTATACCCGTGATGGGGCACCTGGGACTGACACCGCAGAGCATCAACCAGTTCGGCACCTACGCCACGCGCGCCGAGGACGAGGCCGAGGCCACACGCCTGCTGGCCGACGCCAGGGTGCTGGCCGAGATCGGTTGCTTTGGCATCGTGCTCGAGAAAATTCCCGCCAAGCTGGCCGCCAAGGTCACCCAGAGCATCAACGTGCCCACCATCGGCATCGGCGGCGGTCCGGCCTGCAGCGGCCAGGTGCTCGTGCTCCACGACATGCTGGGACTGAACCGCGAGTTCAAGCCCAAGTTCCTGCGCGTATACAATAACCTGGGCGAACAGATTATCGACAGCGTGGGCAACTACATCACCGACGTCAAGAGCGGCGACTTCCCCAACGAGAACGAACAATACTAAATCCCATCACTCATGCGAGTCGGGACGATACTGCGTATAGCCACAGCAATGTGGTTGTGCCTGTGTTGTTCCGTGGCCCATGCCGGCGAGCACCATCGTGTGGACTCGCTGCTCAGGGTGCTTGACGCCGTCATCGACAGCAGCGCCTACTATGACCAGCAACTGCAGCATCAGCTGGTGCGTTACCGGCAGATGTATGAGAACACACCCGACCAGGAGGCCCGCTTTGGGCTCGCCCACACGCTGTTTCTCAATTACCGCAAGTACAGGCTGGACTCGGCACTCTATTATGCGCGGCAGCGGGTAAAACTCGCGGCAGCCTTGCCCTCGCCCGACTCCTTGTCATCGGCCCGCCTCGACGAGGCCGATGCCTTGAAGTGCCTGGGGCGCCTCCACGATGCGCTGGCCGTACTCGACCATCTTCCCCACACCCCCTACATCAAGGGCAACGCCCATTACTATTACCTCTACCACAGCATCCTGCTCTCCCTGTCGCAGATGACCACCGATGCCGACGAGATAGCCTATTACAAGCCCCTGCTGATGAGCTACCGCGACACGGTGAACATGGTGAACGGTGACGACCCGTTGACGGTGTGTGTCAACACCTGCGAGATTGAGAAGAGCCGGGGGCACATCCAGGAGGCACTCGACAAGTTGCTGCAATTCGGCAAATCGCACAGCGACCTGGTGACCAACTCGGCCATCTACTGGTTTGTGCTGGGCGACACCTATCGCGACATCGGCGACACTCAAGGGGCAAAATACTGCTACACCATGTCGTCGATTATCGACAAGCGCAACTGCAACAAGACCTATACCTCGCTGCAATCGCTGGCCTGGATGCTGTATAACGAGGGGGATACCGAGCGGGCCTACCGCTACATCACCTGTTCGCTCAACGATGTGATGACCAGTAACGCCCGCAGCAGGCTCTCGCTCGTGGGCGAGTACCTGCCGATTATCACCACCGCCTATTCCCAAAAACAGCGCGCCTCGGTCATCAGGCGCAACATCCTGATTGTCGCTGCCTTTATCGCCGCGGCTCTGTTGAGTTTCCTGCTATGGGGCATCTACATGAGGAACAAGCACCTGACGAGGATGCACAACGAGTTGGCCGTCAACAACGACAAACTGCTGTCACTCAATACCCAACTTGAAGAACTCAACCAGGAACTGGTCGAGAGCAATATGATTAAGGAGGAGTATATCGGGCAACTGTTCAACCTGTGCTCCAACTACATCAGCGAGGCCGAGAAAACCCGAATCAGCATCCTGGGCAAACTCAAAACGGGCAAAAACAAGGAAGTTCAAGCCCAACTCGACCAATCGACAATGAAACAAGACCTCAGCCAGCTGTTCTATAATTTTGACATGATATTTTTGGAGCTTTTCCCTGATTTCATCGACCGTTTCAACGCGTTGTTACGCCCGGGTGAGCACATCGAGGTCAAGGGCAATAACCTGCTCTCGCCCGAGTTGCGCATCTACGCGCTGGTCAGGCTGGGCATCAACGACAGTGTCAAGATTGCCAGTTTCCTGCATTATTCCCCCCAAACGGTTTATAACTACAGGCTCAAGACCCGCAACCGCTCAGACCTGCCCAAGGAGGAATTCATCGCCCGCGTGAGGCGACTGTAGCACAAGACGAGAGGATGGCCGCAATAACCATCCTCTCGTCTTGTCTTCCCCGTGTTGGGGGAAGTGGAATATCGGGTGAACGTTACTTCACATCCACGATGTGACCCCATGCGTCATAGGTGACACCGTCACGAATGATCAGCAGGCGACCATCCCTGAAGACCTTTTGCACCTGAGGTGTCGTTACGTCCTGACGGATGTCGACGATACCCGTGGGATCCTGCTGCTCGCCACGCAACTTGGCGGCGCAAAGCTCTATCTCGACCATGTCAAGGTAGCCACCCTCGACAAAGTGGGCAGCGACAGCATCCTGCAAGGTGGGCAACAGGGTGCCTACCTCGGGATAATGGTAGAGGGAACAGCCACCGCTGTAGGCGGTATGCGTGGCCTTGGCCTCCTCAAGTGTGGTGGCGGTATATACCTTGTACACGGCATTGGGGCCAGAGGGCAGGATCAGCGGGTCGAAGCCCGTGAGCAGATAGAAGGCATAGCGCAACTGGTTGGAATGACGGTACTCCGAAATCTGCATGTCGCTGGTGCGCATGTAGTCGGCAGCGATGTCGTCCCACGAAGCGCCGCACATGGCGGCAAGCACGCCCGAGAAGACGCCAGTGCGGTCGGCTCCCAGGTGGCAATGGATCTGGAACGGAACGGGGTGATTCTCATCGTTGATGAAACGCACAATTTCCTGAATCCACTCGGCAAAGCGGCTCTGGTCGGTGTAATAGAGCGAGTGGTCATAGGACGGCGTGTGGCCGTTCTGCCTGCCCACATAGAGCACGCGGTGGTTGTCGATGATGTCGCGGTAGTAATCGGGAATGCGGGTGGTGTAGGTCGTGCCGTTGACGGTGTAGGTAGCGGTACCGTCTTCCGACTCCATATTGCCCGACAGGGCGATGTCGCAATTGATGCCGGCCTGAGTTGCCAGAGCGGCAACCCACTCGAGACGTGCCCGCTCGGTATCATATTGAGAACGTGATGAGTGATAAGGATGATAGGAGCGGAACAGGTGCTGCGTGCCGGGTACACGGCGGAAGTTGGAGATGCGCTCCTGCTCCATCGGGTCACTCAGGTCAAAGTCTGATAGCGGACGGATGTACAGGGCGGTCTCCTTGCGCTGCGCCAGGTCCTCGATGTCATCGTCGTTGAAGGCCACAATCTGCTTCCAGCCGTTGGA
>CACYSG010000102.1 GCA_902776955.1 uncultured Bacteroidales bacterium
GTTCAGCGGACTGCGGGCCGTCAGGGCACATCACCGCCCCATGCTCACCACCGTCAAGCTGGACCAGTGCAACGCCCTGCGCGAGGTGTACTGCCACGATGATCCCCTGCTGGTCAAGATCGACGGTTTTGAGAATCCCCACTACAACGTGGCCCAGGTGGACAACGCCTACGGCTACCCGACGCAAGACGCCGACTCGCTACTTCTCGTGTGGGTCCACAACGACGACTCGCTCATCGAGCTCAACCTGTCGCAGAGCGACAGCCTCAGGTACCTGCACGCCTATAACGACCACGCGCTGGGCGATGCACTGGGCAGCGACGGCATGATTCTGGACAACAACATCAGGCTCATCAGCGCTTGGGTTTCCAACTCCAGGCTACAGCGGTTTGAGAACGGCGCTACCAAGTATCTCGATACGCTCAAGATCTGGACCAACCCCCAACTCGCCGTCCTCGACGTGACCCGGAACACCGGCCTGCAGTATTTTGACCTGCGCAACTGCCGCGTGCGCTATCTCGACATGCAGCACTGCGACTCGCTCACCTACTTTGACTGCAGCAACGACAGCATCCAGGGATACTATACCGGCGACGACAGCTGGTATGGCTATGAGTTGCCGCGGTCCGTTCCCGTGCCCGACTTCATGGATGCCGAGAAAGACGGCAAGAACTGCATCGCCGACCTGATGTTCAGCAGTAAACTCCTGCGCACCGTCAAGGCCGACAACAACGACCTGTTCAGCCTCAAGGGCCTGGCCGGCAACGCCATGCTTGACACCCTGAGCTACTGCCACAACCACATCAACGGCATCGACTTGACCGGCTGCACCAACATCCAGACCTACCGCAACGCGCATAACGGTCGAGGAGTCATCTTTGCCGAGCTCGCCCAGTGGCTGTCCAAGGACGAGGTGACCAACGAGACCAACACCTGCAGCGTCTACTACCTGCAGCTCGAGGACAACGCCGGCGACGCCCTCGCCGAGGGATACAGCACATTCCTGGGCAACAAGTTCGGCCATGACTCCCTCGAGGTCGAGGGCAGCCCCGCTTACTTCCGCTACCTTGCCGCCGACGGCTTTGACGCCGCCCGCGTCGACACGTTCAACGTCAACGCCTCCGGTCCTTACCTGGGCACCCGCGTCCCCGCTGGCAACGCCCCGCGTCACGCCAGCGTCGTTTACGGTCCCGACGACGAGAATCAGATCGACCTGAGCAAGATTTACGGTAATGTCGCCGTGCTGCGGTATTACAGCAACGAGCGCAACTACATCGAGTACACCTACTTCGACGGACGCCCCTCGCCGACGAGGGACGGCAACGGCGCCACCTCGACATTCTATCTCGTGTGGAAAGCGCCCGACAAGCCCACCGAGGTCGAGGAACCGCTTGCCGACGACCTGGGAGAGGCCACTGTCGTGAGCGAACGCTACTTTGACATCAGCGGCATCGAGCATGACCAGCCCGTCGACGGCGTGAACATCATCATCAGGCAGATGAGCGACGGCACGACCCAGACCGTCAAGGTCATGAGATGACGTGACAACCGCAACCCCCAAACGCAAAAGCCGGGGCGCCTCAGTATTCATCTAGAGGTGTCCCGGTTTTGTTGTTTTCCGCATTGGGACACGCTGTGAAGTTATTAATGGCGCCAAGCAGGTCGAAGGCCTGCCCAAGGCCAGCGGCCTTGAATTGCACAAACCCCAGGGTGCACAGGCCGGAGGTCTGTGAAGCCTGGGGACCGTCAGGACAGTAATAACGGGCCCAGAAGGGGGCCACTAAGCGCGTCATTTCATTAGCCTGGAGTGTGTGGCCCACTTCGAGGCCCTTTCCCTTTGTACGCTCTTTCCCCATGCCGCACAGACCTATCGGCCTGTACGCCATGGGGTTACCTCAATTCAAGGCCGCTGGCCTTGTCAAGGTCTTCGACCTTTTTTGCCGAATGAAAAATAGCACGGGACACGCCATTTTGCAAAAATTATGACGTTAAATCGCTGAATATCAGACGAATTTTTTAGCAAAATGCTAGTGCGGAAAGCCGGGGCGCCTCTAGTTTTCATCTTGAGGCGCCCCGGTTTTGTTGGTTGCGAGGTTACGGGGGGACGGTTCTTCCAGTCCGAAAAATGCAAGCATTTTTCATCCAGGAAAACCGTCCCCGGTCATGGCCGCAATTCGTGAAATCTGGCTTAATTGAACGCGGATGCCAATTTGTTTAATTCGCGTAATTCGTAGTTTATTTTTCGGCCACGCCAAGGCGAGGCCCTACTTCCTGCGGCTTCTACTCTAATGTTTTTTTACCGGAAAGGGAGGGGCGGGTCAGGGCTTTTGGCCTAAGGGGATGGACAAGCCGACCAGCATATTGCAGCACTTGGCATTATTGCCGAAGTACATATAATCGGTGCCCATGAACAGCGGGCCTAACTTCATGGCCAGGCCGATGGAGCTGCCGCCGCACAGGATGGGCGAATAGCTCAGCGAGAAATCCAACAGGCTGCGCGGGTGGTAGTTGACCGAAAAGGTCAGTTCGCTGCGATCCACCACGTGGGAGAAACGGTCGGTAAATAACACGCCCAGGTTCAATTTATTCTTTATCAGCTGATACTTGCCGCCCACGGCCAACGTGGAGGCCAGCATCGTGCGCCGCTTGGACGGCGTTTCCTCGGGCATGAGTCGCAGCAAGTGCAAGTTGATGGCCTCGCCGCTGCCCATGATGCCAAAGAAGCGTGTGATGTCACCGGGAGCATGGCTGTCAAACGTCAGGTCGCTGGTGTTGGAGTGCGCCACCTGGGTGCAGCCGTCATACCAGCTGATGAAGCCCAGGTCGGTCAACGCGGCCGACAACTCGATATCATCGGTCACGCGATAGGCCAGGCCGAAGTCAATGGCGGCGCCGAGACCCGCCACACCCATGTTGCGGCCCTTGAAACGGGCGCGCTCGATATAGCCGCGGTCGTTGATCATATATTTCAGCCCCTCGGCAGTGCTCTCGAGCGTCGCATCAATATCGATGGAGCCCGTGCCTCGGGCCCTGATGACATCGCGGAACCCTGCCGAACTCCAATCGAGGTTGGGATCCACGCCATACAGGTTACTCTGCGCCACGGCGCGGTGCACTCTCAGGTTCAGGTTTCCCTGCCCCATGAGGAACTTGACGCGGCCGCCGATGTTCAACCGCTCGTTGACCTGGCGGGCATAGCCGGCGCCCACCTCGGTATAGGCGTTGATGTTGAGCTCCTCGTCGCTCATGTCCCTGTGGTAATCGGAGTAGTCATTGCTGTTCAAACCCTTCATGTCGCGCATGAACGAGAACAGTTCCTTGGGCACGTTGACATAGCCGTCGGCCTTGAGGCTGATGTTAAACGACATGAAACCCTTGCCATGCCACCATCCCACCGAAATCAGGTCAGAACCAATGCTCACCGTCGCCTTGTTGCGGTCGTTGAGCTTATTGAAAAACTCATCATCGGTGTAATACTCGTCATGGCCTCCGTTCTTGAAGATATCCAGCACGTCGTTGACCGACAGCGCGTCCGAACGGGACGACGCGTTGATGTTTCCCACCACCGGCAGGTTGACGAAGCCACGGTCGGGAGGAAGGGCAGGATTAAGGCTCATACGATACTGCGACCCCTCCATGAAATAGGAAGAGCGCACAAACTGGCCCCATGCGGCCCCGGCGGTCAACACCAGCGCCAGCACGGCGATAAGCCTCGCCCTGAGGGCTCCCGTCATTGATTGCATCACATCAGTGGTTTTAATATTCATTTATCTAGAAATCAGTGCATTAAACAGTCCATTAACGCACCTCCTCAAGCATTCAAGCCACAAATATAGACATTTCTCACCATGTGACAAAACCATTCCCCCCAAATTCCATCTCCCCCACCCAATCGTCCCCATCCCTCACGCACATTTGGTGAGGGGATTAAAAAACTGGGGGTTGGGTGGCGGGATTGACAAATATTTTGAGTAACTTTGCAGTTTGTATTTGATAAAGCAATTATAACACGATAATCAATATGAGAGAAAACAATAGGAAATTAAAAGTCGGTATCAGCATCGGCGACACTAACGGCATCGGCATCGAGGTGGCCTTGAAGGCTACCAGCGTGCCCGAAATGATTGAATTCTGCACGCCTGTCCTCTACGGTTCAAGCAAAATCGTGAGCTACCACCGCAATGCCTGCAACTTGCCGGGATTCCAGATCAACCATACCAAGAGCGCCGAGGATGTCAAGGACAACATGATCAATCTGGTCGAGTGTATCGACCAGGACATCAAGGTGGAACTGGGACAGCCCAGCAAGATGGCGGG
>CACYSG010000103.1 GCA_902776955.1 uncultured Bacteroidales bacterium
GTGAATCCGTTGGTGAGGGTGATACCGTCGATGAGCACGTTGCTGCCCTCGTGCTGGTCCACATAGATGGACGACACGCGGTTGGTCTTGGGCGTGCTCTCTTCCATGTCATAGTAGTCCAGCGTACTGCCCGGCAAGGCCACAATCTCGACCACCTGATTGTTGAGGTATTGGTAGTCGGGGCTCTGGGTATGATCGCAGGTCAGCAGCTTGATGGAAGCATTCCTGCCCACGATGATGAGCAAGCGACGCTGCACCATCATGTCGAGGGCGGCGTTGAAGATGTTGACCAGCTGGATGGGACGCTCGGCCACAACGCCGTCAGGGACGTAGATGAACAGGCCATCCTGCACCAGCAGGCTGTTGAGCGCCACAGTGGGGTCGCTCAATCGCGCCAGGCGGCCATAGTGGTCGGTCATCAGTTCGGGATAATCCACGGCGGCCATGCTGAAGGGCTCCACAACCACCTGACCGATGTTTCGCTCGGCGGTAGCGCTACTGTGGAAAGCGTCGTTACTGCTATAGTACAGGCAAGTGCTCATGTTGGGCACATCGCAGTGGAAGGTCGTCAACGGGTCGGCCTCAAAGGGTAACCTGTTCACGTTCACGCCATAGTCGTGGGCAAAGACGGCCTCAAGGTCGGTCGCCTCATAGTCCTCGCTGCCCCGACGCGGCAACCGCGCGCCCTCGATGCGTTCACGGGCCTCGCGGCGCACTTTGTTCAACAACGCAGGCGACTGCTGCTCGAGGAGCTCGCGAGTCTCGTCATACAAGTCGATATATTGCTTGAGTGCGTTCATTGCTACAC
Organism: uncultured Bacteroidales bacterium; assembly: GCA_902776955.1. GTDB lineage: Bacteria > Bacteroidota > Bacteroidia > Bacteroidales > Muribaculaceae > Sodaliphilus. The sequence goes on from CACYSG010000103.1 coordinate 809, forward strand.
CTTATTGCTGTGAATCGACCTGCTCCTTGATCCAGTCATAACCCTTTTCCTCCAGCTCAAGCGCCAGTTCAGGTCCGGCGCTCATGACGATGCGTCCCTTGTAGAGCACGTGTACAAAGTCGGGCTTGATATAGTCCAGCAGGCGCTGGTAGTGGGTGATGACGATGGTGGCATTCTCCTTGCTCTTGAGCGTGTTCACGCCGCTGGCAACGATGCGCAGGGCATCGATGTCCAGGCCGCTGTCGGTCTCGTCAAGGATGCTCAGCCGCGGCTCGAGCATGGCCATCTGGAAAATCTCGTTGCGCTTCTTCTCACCGCCCGAGAAACCCTCGTTGACGGCACGCGAGGCGAGCTTGTTGTCGAGTTGGACGATGCTGCGCTTCTCACGCATGAGTTTGAGGAAGTCGGCGGCACTGAGCGGCTCCTGACCGAAGTATTTGCGCTTCTCGTTCAGGGCGGTGCGCATGAAGTTGACCATCGACACGCCGGGAATCTCGACGGGATACTGGAAACTCAGGAACAGGCCCTCGTGGGCGCGGTCTTCGGGGGAGAGCGAGAGCAGGTCCTTACCGTAGAAATCCACACTGCCGCCGGTAACGGTATAGGCGGGATTGCCCGTGAGCACAGCGCTCAGGGTACTCTTGCCCGAGCCGTTGGGGCCCATGATGGCGTGCACCTCACCGGGCTTAACGGTCAGGTTAATGCCCTTCAATATCTGTTTTCCTTCAATCGAAGCTTGTAAATCTTTAATTACTAGCATGATATTATCGTTTATTTTTCTTTTACTTTTTTGTTGCTAGAGGTTCTAGATGATCTAGATATTCTAGAGAATCTAGAGGTTCTAGAGGTGATGATTAGCCCACGGCGCCCTCGAGCGAGATGCTGAGCAGTTTCTGGGCCTCGACGGCAAACTCCATCGGCAACTTGGACATCACCTCCTTGGCATAGCCGTTGACGATGAGCCCGACGGCGTCCTCGGTCGAGATGCCGCGCTGGTTGCAATAGAAGATCTGGTCCTCGTTGATTTTGCTCGTCGTGGCCTCGTGCTCGACCACCGACGTGTCGTTACCCACCTCGATGACGGGGAAGGTGTGGGCTCCGCTGGTGTCGCTCAGCAGCAGGCTGTCACACTGGGTGAAATTGCGGCAACCGGTGGCCTTGGGCGCCACCTTGACCATGCCGCGATAGCTGTTCTGGCTATGGCCGGCGCTGATGCCCTTGCTCACGATGGTGCTGGTGCTGTTCTTGCCCAGATGAATCATCTTGGTGCCCGTGTCGGCCTCCTGCCAGTTGTTGGTCAGGGCCACACTGTAGAACTCGCCCACCGAGTGGTCACCCTTGAGCACGCAGCTGGGATACTTCCAGGTGATGGCGCTACCGGTCTCGACCTGGGTCCACGACACCTTGCTGTGGTCACCACGGCACAATGCGCGCTTGGTCACCAGGTTGTAGATACCGCCCTTGCCGTCCTTGTCGCCGGGATACCAGTTCTGGACGGTGCTGTACTTGACCTCAGCACGGTCCTCGACGATAATCTCGACGATGGCGGCGTGCAGCTGGTTCTCGTCGCGCATCGGCGCGGTGCAGCCCTCCAGGTAGGAGACATAGGCGTCGTCATCGGCCACGATGAGCGTGCGCTCAAACTGGCCCGTCTGGGCGGCGTTGATGCGGAAGTAGGTGGACAACTCCATCGGGCAACGGACGCCCTTGGGGATGTACACAAACGAACCGTCGCTGAACACAGCCGAGTTCAATGCGGCATAGAAGTTGTCGGTATAGGGAACCACCTTGCCCAGGTACTTGCGCACCAGGTCGGGGTAGTCCTTCACCGCCTCGCTCATCGAGCAGAATATCACGCCCAGCTCGGCCAGGCGCTCGCGGTAGGTCGTCTTGACACTCACACTGTCCATCACGGCATCAACAGCCATGCCGCTCAGGCGCAACTGCTCCTCCAGGGGGATGCCCAGCTTGTCGAAGGTCTTCTTCAACTCGGGATCCATCTCCTTTTGCTCACCAGCCTTGCGCTTGCGCGGTGCGGCATAGTAGCTGATGTCCTGGAAGTCGATTTCAGGCACATGTACATGGCCCCACGTGGGAGCCTTCAAGGTCAGCCAGTGGCGGTAAGCCTTCAGGCGGAACTCCAGCAGCCACTCGGGCTCGCCCTTGAGGGCAGAGATGCGGCGCACCACGTCCTCGTCAAGTCCCTTGGGAATGACCTCGGTCTCAATGTCGGTCACAAAGCCGTACTTGTACTCGGCTTGTGCCGCTTCTTCTATAATTTGGTTTCCTTTTTCAGGTTTTTCGGTCTCTTTCATCAGTCAAAAAAGTTACCCATTTGATTTGAGCCCACAAAGGTACAAATAATTGCCCAATCCCCAATCATTCCCTCCTAAATTCCCATCAGATAAGGCCAATTTAGGATTTTCAGCGCTCGAGCAATGGGTTAATCGATTTTTTTCGGCAAATCGTGTATTATCGGCTAGTTGGTGAGGATGAGGTCGATGACGGTGTTGATGTCGGCGATGTTGACCTCGCCGTCGCCGTTGACATCGGCTGCCGTAGTGGGGGATGCGCCCGTGAGGATGAGGTCGATAAGGTTGTTGACGTCGGCGATATTGACCTCACTGTCTCCGTTGACGTCACCCGTCAGGCCCTGCGGCGCGAGTGTATGGGGATAATGGCAGTAAAAGCACTTGAGAGCCAACGTGTAGTTGCCCGCAGTAGCGTTCTTGTTGAGGGTGAACTTGATGCTCTTGATGGTCACGGGAAAGGTCCCCACGTTGTCGGCACCGCCCAGGCCGTCAAGGTCGAGCAGAATCCTATGCTCCTCCCCCGGCTGGAAAGCGTCGCCCTCGGGCGGGTCTATTCTCAGGAAGTTGGACGTGGTATTATAGCGGTTGCGGGCATCAATCTGGATATAGTCGATGGGGATTGTCGTGTTGAAGACGAGACCCACGGTGTCGGGCAGGCTATAAAGCGTCAGGTCCTTGCTCATCTGCAGGTAGGGCGCGCGGTTGGTGCTATAGTTAAACGTGATGTCACCCGTAGCCTCGTCGAGGACAATATCCTTGGCGCCGGCGCCTTTCATCGTCCAGCCGTCCCATGCAGGGTACAAGTAGGCGGCAGGGCTGATTTCCACCGTCACGTCGGTGTTGTCGCTATACGGGCCCACAGTGCAGGCGATGGAGGTCGAACCTTCACGCTCACCGCGCAACACGCCATCGGTAATGCTGACAACGCTACCGTCGTCAACTGTCCAATCAAGGGTGGCGGGATCGTAGAAATAGGTGTTGCCAACAATCGTGGCGGTCACCTCGACGGGATAATCGCGGCTATCGATGAGGATGGGATGCAGCGTGATGGCGGGTTGCGCCTCGATGATGCGCACAGGCACCGTCGCCGTCAT
>CACYSG010000104.1 GCA_902776955.1 uncultured Bacteroidales bacterium
TCCCGCCTGTTCCCATTCCTGGCACAGAGCCCTAAGCGTCACCACGACGATGGTCAGCGACGCGGGAAGGCGCAGGTAACCGCCCCCTAAGAGGGAGTCAATCGTCAAGGTTGGCTCCCTCGTTTTTTTGTTGGCGGGAGCAATGGGAGCAATGGGAATACTGAGAGCGACTAGGAATACTGGGAGCAACTGGGAATAATCTGTAGAGACGCAAAATTTTGCGTCTCAAGGGCTGCAATTGGTATCATTTTGCGTCTCCCATCGTTAGGCGTTACTAATATCCTGCCCGGGAGACGCAAAATTTTGCGTCTCTACATGATGGCTAACAATTAAAAGGGGCGATGCCGTGGATGGCACCGCCCATTGATGGTGGGAATACTAGGAAAGGTAAGGTTGAATGTGACTGTTTTTGTACTTCTTTTTTCACAAAAAAAGAAAAATTTCTTTAAAGGTTTGTCTGCTACAAAAAATAGTTATAACTTTGTTGATTGATTCAAAACGATGAGACGATTGATTGCCATATTGACACTTGGACTTGTGCTGGGGTTAGGTAACGCAGCCCTTGCCGAGATTCAATGGCATGAAACTAACCGTGATGTGCAAGGAAAAACTTGGAACGATCCACGCACTAGCGACGGCATTCAGATATATGGCAGTAATGGCACAATTACTATTGTGACGCCACGGCGCATCAATGTGAGGGTATATACAATTCTGGGGCAGATGGTCTCTCAGGCTACGTTACAACCGGGAACCTCTGAACTGAGGCTCGGGTCTCGAGGGATCTATCTTGTCAGGATTGGCAACTTGACGCAGAAGGTCGCCATTTGACGGCATCGTTAGAATAAAGTAAAGAACATGGATTTGACTAAAACCATTTAATAACCTTAACTAAACAAAGTATGACTAATTTAGAAAACATTGATTGGGCACATCTGCCTTTCGGTTACATGAAGACTGATTACAACGTGCGCTGCACGTTCAAGGACGGAAAATGGGGCGAAATTGAAGTAACCCAGGACGAGACCATCACCCTGCACATGGCTGCCAGCTGTCTGCACTATGGTCAGGAAATCTTTGAGGGTCTCAAGGCTTTCCGCGGCAAGGATGGTAAGATCCGCATGTTCCGTCCCGACGAGAACGCCAAGCGCTTGCAGAACAGTGCTCTTGGTATCAAGATGCAGCCGCTACCCGAGGACATCTTCCTGGAGATGTGCAAGAAGGTCGTTAAGCTCAACGAGCGTTTCATCCCGCCTTACGGCAGTGGCAGCTCTCTCTATCTGCGTCCTGTAGAAATCGGTATCTCACCCCGCGTTGGTGTTAACCCTGCCGATGAATATACGGTAATCATCTTTGTTACTCCCGTTGGCCCGTACTTCAAGGAGGGCTTCCATTGCACTAAGGTCGCTGTCTTCCGCGAGTATGACCGTGCTGCTCCCTGCGGTACCGGTCGCTGGAAAGTGGGTGGTAACTATGCCGCTGGTATGGGTGCTACAGCACGTGCCAAGGAGGCTGGATTCAGCGCTGCGCTGTTCTTGGATCCCAAGGAGAAGAAATATCTTGATGAGTGTGGTCCCGCCAACTTCTTTATCGTGAAGGGCAACACCTACATCACGCCGAAGTCGGGTTCTATCCTGCCCTCAATCACCAATATGAGCTTGCAGCAGATTGCCCGCGACCTGGGCATGGAGGTTGAGGCTCGTCCCGTACCCCTTGAGGAACTTGCCGAGGCCGACGAGGCTGCCGAGTGCGGCACCGCAGCCGTTACGGCTCCCATCAGCGAGGTGGTTGATATGGATAACGATATTCACTATGTTATCCGCAAGGACGGCAGCGTAGGTCCTAAGGTGACTGCACTGTATAACCGCCTCCGTGCCATCCAGATGGGTGACTATCCCGACGAGCACGGCTGGGTAGTCTTTGTGGACTAATCCGCTGACACAATGCTTGATTGTCTATCAATCATCCAACGATACTACACACCCGGTAATGACGATTACCGGGTGTTGGTTCTTCATAGCCGTCAGGTAGCCGATTTGGCGGTAGCCCTGGGCCAACGCCTTATCGACCGTCATGTGCCTCTGGATATCGAGTTTGTCGAGGAGGCCGCGATGCTGCACGACATCGGTATGTGCCGTACCGACGCCCCTGGCATCTATTGCTATGGCCAGGAACCCTACATCATGCACGGCATCATCGGCAGGCGTATGCTTGACAGCATGGGCCTCTATCGCCACGCGCGCGTCTGTGAGCGCCACACAGGAGCCGGAATCTCTGCCGAAGAGATTATCACCCAGCATCTGCCCATCACGCCACCGCGCGACCTGCTCCCCGAAACCATAGAGGAAAAACTCGTGTGCTATGCCGACAAGTTCTTCTCCAAGAGTCGCCCCGAGGAACCGCCCAAGACGATCGAGAGAGCCCGTCAAAGCCTTGCCAAGTTCGGACAGGCAACACTCCAGCGATTCGATGACCTGATTAGTCTGTTCGGCGACCCCGCCGATCTGGAAAAGTCACCTGAATAAAAAAACGAAACACCGTCGCGCCCATTGTGGCGTGACGGTGTCACTTCTTGTGAGTCTCGTGCTTTGAGACAGACGTTGATTACTTGCGGATACCCAGCTCCTTCTTGGCGATGAGCTCACGGTAACGGTTGATGTCCTTGCGCATCAGGTAATCGAGCAATTTGCGACGCTTACCTACCAACATCTTCAGTGCACGCTGAGTCGTATGATCCTTCTTGTTGACCTTCAAGTGCTCGGTCAAGTGGGCAATACGGTATGAGAATAATGCTATCTGGGCCTCGGGAGAACTCTGAATCTAAGTACATTACAATTAGTTTTAAAAATTATTTCGTAAAAGCGGTGCAAAGATACAACCATTTTTTGAAATGGCAGTGCGAAATCTGAAATATTTTTCAATTAAGGGCTTTTTTATAAGCTTTTTTCGTGAAAAATCCTCTAGAAAACCATGGCGGTTTTGTCACCAGGTGATAGGGGAGAGACCATGCTGAACAAGATAGTCGTTAGCTCGAGAGAAATGATGCGTCCCGAAGAAGCCGCCACGGTTTGCCGACAAAGGCGACGGATGGGCTGCCGTGAGCACCAGATGCCGTGAGCGGTCAATGAATTCTCCTTTCCGCTTAGCATAAGCACCCCACAGCATGAACACCAAGTGCTCGCGCTCACGAGCCAAATGAGCAATCACATGGTCGGTAAAGATTTCCCAACCCTTCCCCTGATGCGACAACGGCTGATGAGCCTGTACCGTCAACGTTGCGTTCAGCAGCAGCACACCCTGGCGGGCCCATCTTGACAAGTCACCGCTTTGGGGAATCGGAGCCCCCACATCATCATGCACTTCCTTGAAGATGTTCACCAGCGACGGAGGCATCGGCACACCCTCATTCACGCTGAAGCAAAGCCCGTTCGCTTGCCCCAGACCATGATACGGATCCTGGCCCAAAATCACCACCTTGACCTGATCAAAAGGCGCCGCGTCAAATGCCGCAAAAATCTGACGGCCAGGAGGAAAAACCTGCCTCGACATATATTCCTGCCGGACAAAATCTGTCAACTGCTTGAAGTAGGGTGCTTCCCATTCGCCGGCAAGCACTTGTTTCCATGACGGTTCAATGCGTACGTTCATCACTGTTTTTACTGATAGGTTGTTGCAAAATTATAAAAAAAGCCGTAATTTTGCACCCGCATTTCACTAAAATGTCAACATTTGGACCCGTAGTTCAATGGATAGAATAAAGGATTCCGGTTCCTTCGATTGGGGTTCGACTCCCCACGGGTTCACAATATTTAGTTATAAATACTTGATAATCAGTATATAGGAAAAATTTTTATTAACTTTTGGTGAGTTTTTGGTGAGTTATTTTTCTCCAAGCGAATCTTCATCACGGGATATACGCTGTCGGACCCGAGGTTATGGCGGCTATGCCGTGAGCGAATCACCGGCACCGTGAATCAACATTTTCATCCTTAGTTGTAGATCATACGAAATAATCAAAAAGCAATTTATATATGTACTACGAATTCGATATTGATTGGAAAAGTATGCCTCTATCTTTCGCTCTGATTGGCGAAGCAGACATTCGCTCTGATCAGTGGTGGGCTAAATGCCGATCTACGATGTTAAATCAAATAAGGCAACATTTCTCGGACGATGACATCGACGAGAAGGAGATGTTGCGTTGGTTCGAAGAGTTCCAACATAAGTATTGCGAACGGCGTGGGCACCGTTTAGTGCCAACACCAACTGGAACTAGGCTAGTCAAGTTAGCGTATGAAGATCTTGCTCCCTATCGAAGGTTGTTGGAAACAATGAGTGAACTTGAGAATGAGGTGAAGAAGTTGCCGGAGTTATATCGTATATATGAGGTTATCTCTAATGTCATGGATATCTACGACAACTATTGCTTGGACCTTGAGGAGGCCCTAGCCCCGAGCCCATCACAAGCTATGCCGACTGCTGTATCTGATGAAACAGACCTAAGAGATGTGGGTGACGCCGAGGGCATTGCTAGTACTCCAAAAGATGTTGCATCTATCGTGTCCTCTACCGACTTTTCTCACATGAGAAGTTTTACCCCGGACACCGCTTTTGATATGTCAGCGTTGTACACATTCTTAGTGGACGAGGGCGTTGTTGACGGTATCGATGAGAGACTATTCGCCGACTGCATTAGTCATGCTCACGTTAATGAGTTGTGGGAAATTGCCGGCCGACGCCGTAAACGCAACTTGATGCAGTGTCTGTTTAAGATGCTCGCGCAAGAATGGTATCCGAGGGAATGGATTTCTACGTGTGCATCCAACATGGGCTCGACGGTTAAAAAACTTACTAATCCAACGACAAGTGGTGCGACAGGCATTTTTGTAGATAAATTAAGGCATGTTTTAAGGCCCAAAAAGAGCGATTAGTGCATTTTCCCCAACTCTGTCCCCAATTCCACTAACATATTTATATTATAATCCATTAGAACTTAATGTTTTAGTGGATTTTTTGTATACCCCAATAGCCCCAATTGAGGGTCCGCCAGGTGGCAGTAATTTTGCATCGTCGTTGGCCCTGTATATCGGCTTGGCCAACGGACGTGCGGTGAACGAAGTGGTCTGCCGATAGGATCATGGGGAGGAGGCCTGCAAGTGACGATTACACTGGGCGAACTGGTTGAGGCGAACAGGCTGCTGATCGCTGAGGCCAAACGTGAATTGGAGCAGGAGATTGCTGATTCCAAGGCCGAGACATACGTTAGCCGCGCACAGGCCATGCAAATCCTGGGCAAGGGCTCGACGACCCTCTGGCGCTGGAAGAAGCTTGGTTACCTGGTCCCGGTCACCGTGGGTGCTATTGATAGGTACCGCATGAGTGACATCCGTCGAATCATGGAGGGCGGTGGCGACCCCGCCGCCCAGGAAGGAGATGCCGTATGAGTAGGCCTAAGAAATGGACTTATCCGTTCAAAAGTACGAAGAAGTCCGCTCCCTCGAAGGAGGCGTTGGGTGAATTTCCCTTCCCTGTCAAGCGGGACAATCCCCTTGGCAGCCAGGATTCAACGGAACAGTTGGGTGAAGTTGCGGCAACAGCCGATAACCTCACCGATGGCTACGATTTCTCACTGACCGACAATCCGGTGGAGAGTCCTGACGTGAAGCAAATCTCGGTCGAGGAAGCTGGTCCCGTTGGTGCCCAGGACTCATCCAGGCAGGTGAGCACTGGTTCTAACGAGGCTAGCGCCTCTGGTCCCGACTTCTCGCTGATCGACAATCCGGAGGAGGACCCCAACGTGGGGCTGTTCACGGTCAAATCGGCTAATCAGGTCATCATGGATGCCAAGAACAGGCCGCCTCGCCGCCGTCTGTTCGGTCAATTGTGGTACGAGGGTGAGAACTGCATCCTGTACTCCGACACTAACCTCGGCAAGACTATTCTTGCTTATCAGATTGCCGACGCCATTAGTAACGGCAGTTCCATTTTGGGACTGGCTATGGATGCGTCCGCGCAAAAAGTAGCCTACTGCGACTTCGAGTTGTCGGAGATGCAGTTCTTGAAGCGTTACAGCGGTGATGATGGTAGTATTCACCATTTCTCGCCTAATCTGTTGCGCGTTGAGATTAACCCTGACGTTGTTAACTTCCCGAGTGGGTGCAGCTTCGAGGATTATCTCAAGATGTCGTTGGAACGTCTTGTTGTTGACCATGAGGTGAGAATTCTCGTCATCGACAACATCACGTACCTGGGCAATGAGACCGAGAAGGCTAGTTTCGCTCTGCCCATGATGAAATGGTTGAAGGACTTCGGCAGGAAGAACAATCTTTCGATTCTCGTCTTGGCGCACACGCCCAAGCGCGATCCGTCAAGTCCAATCACAAAAAATGACCTGGCTGGAAGTCGCATGATGATGAACTTCTGTGACGGTAGCTTCGCCATCGGCGGCAGCACCAAGGGTTCTCAGATTCGTTACATCAAGGAAATCAAGCAGCGCAATGAACCGTTCCGCTATGATTCCGATAACGTCATCGTGTGTGCAGTTGAGAAGCTCAACAACTTCCTGCAATTCCGCTTTGTGGAATATGGCAGCGAACGCGATCACCTGACTGAAAATGCCAAGGACGCACTTGTCCAGCGCGCCAAGGAACTCCAGTCGCAGGGCAAGACTCAGCGCGAGATTGCTGCACAGATGGGTGTATCCCTCGGTAAGGTCAACAATCTACTGAAGCCGTAGTCTAATCGTTCACGGTGTTCATGGTCCGGTAAGCGTGAACAAACTGAACAAATGAACACCGTGAACATTTTTAACTAATTGAATATGAACAAACAATATAAATATTCTTTAGCTAAGAAAGGTAAGTGGATCTGTCCTGAGTGTGGGCACAAGACCTTCGTGTGCTACGTCGACGAGAACGGTAACGTGCTTGACGAGAGCGTAGGTAAGTGTGACCGTGCCGACAAGTGTGCGCACCATTACCCTCCGCGCGAGTATTTTCAGGACAACAACCTGCCGATGCCCCGCATAACGACAACGGTTCAGTCCAGTCTGCCTGCGTATGTGCCGCCGAGCTACATGGATCCTGATCTGCTTAAGAGGTCGGTCCTCGGCACAGAGACCCACACCAATCATCTGGTATCGTTTCTGGGCTCAAAATTTGATGCTGAGACCGTCAAGCAGATGAAGCACGACTACTACATCGGTACCTCAAAGCATTGGGCCGGTGCTACTGTGTTCTGGCAGATTGATCAGTTCGGCCACATCCACGCAGGTAAAATCATGCTGTATAACCCTGCGACCGGCAAGCGTGTTAAGGATCCGTTCCCACACGTCACCTGGGCTCACACGGCATTGGAACTGCCCAATTTCAACTTGAAGCAGTGTCTCTTCGGTGAGCACCTTCTCCGCACGCACCCGGACAAGAGCGTGGCCATCGTCGAGAGTGAAAAAACCGCGATCATCCTTGGCGGCGTCTTGGGCGACTGTATAGCCGTTGCCTGTGGTGGGTGTAGTAATCTCACACCGGCCATGTGCGGACCGCTGAAGGGTCGTGACGTCATCCTGTTCCCCGACAATGGGAAATATCATGAATGGGCTCAAAAGGGCTTGTCGCTGGCTAATTTGTTCAAGGGTCTGAGGGTGTCGCATTTTATGGAGAACTTGCCTGGTTGCATGCATGCCGGTGATGATATTGCAGATTACATTGTGAGAGAGTATATGGGTTGGGCTCAACGTTATGATGGTGTTGTACCTCTTGACTTGGACCTCATCCGACTGAAATGAACTATTAACTGACGGCTGGGGTGGGTAACCCTCACCCCTGGCCTTTTAAAAATATCTGAAAATGACAAAATTAGTAATTAGAGAAGGAACCAAAAAGATTGATGCTCATCAGTACAAGGGTGATCTCGACATTAGCGAGCTCATCATTGCCGACACCGTTGAGGAAATAGGTGTTGGAGCGTTCAGCGGATGTGCTAATCTCAAGATAATCACTCAGGGAACAAGTCTCCATACCATCGGCTGGGATGCATTTACCCGATGTGATTCCTTGAAGTCGTTGTATTTGTCTGATTCGGTCAAGCGAGTCGGTAGCGAAGCCTTTTCCTGCTCAGGCTTGACTTACGTTGAGTTTGAAGATAACGACGACATAAGCATTTATAACTGTGCCTTCGCTTTTTGCAGACGACTTGCATGTGCGATCTTACCCTATGGCTTGAAACATATCTGCGGAGGGACCTTCCTTGGATGTACCAAACTCGAGGACGTTTTCATCCCTGGGACTGTAAAGAGTATTGGAATGAAGGCGTTCAGTGAGGTCGCTGCCAAGCAGATAGAACTGCCTGATTCAGTCGAAGTAATTTATTCGAATGCGTTTGAAATGTCAAAACTCACCAGCATAGTCGTCCCCAATAGTGTTTTTGAGATTCATCATTCTGCCTTCGCTCAATGCAGTGATTTAAGAAGTGTCGAGGTCGGTGATTCTGTTGTGTACATTGGAAAAATGGCCTTCGCGGAGTGCCCTTCACTCAACGAGGTGACATTCAGGAGTACCATTATCGGCTCCATTGGAACTTACGTCTTTAAGGGCTGTAAGGGCCTCAAGCGCATCAATGTGCCTGCCTGTGCGATGGACCAGTACAAGCGCTTATTGCCTAAGCATCTGCGCAAGAAGCTGGTGGAATTCTGATAGCCCCCTCGCCTAAGCGTCATTCAGGATGCAGCGGCGACATTATGGGAGCGGCGGTGAGCCGTTCCCTTTTTCGTGCCCGTGCGTGGCTTCTGGGCGCGTTTAATAGACTGATTGGGTGTCGCTATCGCCTGGGGGTGGTTCACGCAGCGGGTTGAAGTACTCATCGAGGCCGTAGAAGTAGTGTCCTTGGCGGCATTCATCGAGGGCAAGCTTGAACCACTCCACGTACTCCTGGTCGCTACCGTGGGCGTTGCGAGCGAGGCGTGGGTATTCCTGGATAATCTTCTCGGCATTCTCACGTGGGGTCATGCCGCTGTCGTCCCATGGCAGAGTGCAGTCGGGGGTATATAGTGCCTGGTCTTCCCCCCGCTGCTCGTTGAAGAATGCGCCGCACCCTTTCCACGTGTTTTTCTTTATCGTGAGCCAGCAGCGGTAACACATGCCGTTAGGGCTGATGTACGGGCACACACGGAACAGCTCATAACCCATCCTGTGAAGCTCGGCGACGGTCTCATAGTACCTGACGAACCGGGCGTGTATATCAGTTTCTGTCATTGTTTCTTGAGGATTGACCGTAACTGATCGATGGACATTAACTTGCCGTTGAACGCGCGGTGTAGCATAGCGTGGCAGTTGGGACATACCGGCACAAGATCTTTCTCGGGATTTAGGAGGTAAGACTTGCCTGTGGATGCCAGCGGGACGATGTGGTGGACGTGGATGAACCCCTTGCCCACCTCGCCGTAAACCTGGCCAAAGTCAATGCCGCACACTGCACACCTACAGCCATGTGCCGCTATACAGCGTTCTCGTGCGCTACGATTG
>CACYSG010000105.1 GCA_902776955.1 uncultured Bacteroidales bacterium
CCAGCGCATGCCTGTGGTGATCGACGAGGCTACCCTCAAGAACATCGCCGCCACCACTGGCGGTAAGTACTTCCGCGCCACCTCGAGCAGCGTGTTGAGCGATATCTTCAAGGAGATTGACCAACTCGAGAAAACCCACATGGACGTGCAACGCTTTACCCACACCGAGGACCACTACGAGCCCTGGGCGTTGCTGCTGCTGGCGTTGCTGCTCTTGAGCCTGCTGATGGATTACACCCTGTTGAGGCATATTCCTTGATGCGCTGCGCGCAGTTTAGAGTTTAGGGTTTAGAGTTTAGAGGGTAAAGTTTAAGGGTTAAAGTTTAAAGTTTAAAGGTTAGAGTTTAAAGTTTAAAGGTTAAGGGTAACGTTTAAAGTTTAGAGAAGAGAATATAGAGCTATGATCAATTTTGCTCATCCACAATATTTCTACCTGCTGCTGTTGCTGCCTGGATTGGTGCTGCTGTTCCTGTGGAACCGGCGTAACCGCCAGCGACGGCTGCAACGCTATGGCAAGCGCGCCACCATCGAGCCGTTGATGCCCGAGGTATCACGCTACAAGCCCTGGATAAAACTCGTGCTGGAGCTCTTGTTGCTCACGATGGTCATCGTGGTGCTGGCCCGTCCGCGTGCCGGCTCAAGCAAGACGACTACCAACGTGCACGGCATCGAGGTGATGGTTGCCGTCGATGTGTCCAACTCAATGAATGCTTCGAGCACCGACAATCCCCAGGATGTGAGCCGCCTCCAACGCGCCAAGATGATTCTGCAGAAACTCATCGACCGCTTGGACAACAACAAGGTGGGCCTCATCGTGTTTGCCGGTAATGCCTACATGCAGATGCCCATGACCAGCGATGCGGCCTCGGCCAAGCTCTTCCTGGACGGCATCAACACCAATATGGCGCCCACCCAGGGCACTGCCATCGGCGCGGCCATCAACCTGGCACTCAACGGCTTTTCCCAAAGCAAGAAGTCGCAGAAGGCCATCATCATCATCACCGATGGCGAGAACTTTGAGGATGACGCCGTTGGCGCGGCGCGCACGGCGGCCAAGCTGGGCGTCCATGTGTATGTCATCGGTGTGGGTTCGACAACGGGCGCTCCCATCCCCATGGATGGCGGCTACCTGACCGACGACAACGGCGATCCCGTGACCACCTATCTCAATGAGAAGATGGCCCAGCAGATTGCCGATGCCGGCGACGGTGTCTATATCTCGGGAACGGCATCGGATGCCGTCTCGACCTTGCAGGAGACCCTCGACAAGCTCGCCAAGAGCGACCTGGCCACTGTGACCTATACGCAGCATGACGAGCAGTTCCCCGTGTTCGCAGTTATCGCGCTGCTCCTGCTGCTGGCGCTGCTCCTGCTGCTCGAGCGCAAGAATCCGTGGCTCAAGAAGTATAATTTCTTCACCAAAGATAAGAAAGAAGGTAACATCACTGTTAGCAATGAAACTGACAAGAAACAAGATAAGAAAAACGAGCAATAACCTGCTGACCGTGTTGACACTGGTTGCCGCGTTGGCCCTGGGCACCGCCATGCCTGCCCAAGCCGGCGACAAGGCGCCCAAGATGACCAAGCAGGAACGCGTGTGCCTGCGCAACGGCAACAAACTCTACGAGAAAAAACGCTATGCCGAGGCCGAGGTCGAGTATCGCAAGGCACTGCAGGCCAACCCCGCCAGCGAGAAGGCGCAGTTCAACCTCGCCACCGCGCTCATGCGACAGGGAAGCGTCACTGCCCAGCAGGACGATGAAAAGAATCCCATGAATCAGGCCGAGGGCATCCTGACCAATCTGGCTAAGGGCGCTCAGGACAAGACCTTGCGTGGCAAGGCCAGCTATGACCTGGGCAATATCGCCTACGGCCGCCAGCAGTATGGCCAAGCCGTGGAGTTCTACAAGCAGGCCCTGCGTTGTAACCCCGATGACGACCAGGCCCGCCGCAACCTGCGTCTGGCCCAGCTCAAGAAGCAGGAACAGGACAAGAACAAGGATCAAAATAAGGACCAGAACAAGGACCAAAACAAAGATCAGAACAAGGACCAGAATAAAGATCAGAACAAGGACCAAAATAAGGATCAAAACAAGGATCAAAACAAGGACCAGAACAAGGACCAGAACAAGGATCAAAATAAAGACCAGAACAAGGATAATCAAAACCAAGACAAACAGAATCAGAATAACCAGGATCAGCAGAAGAAGGACCAGCAACAGGGCGGCATGAGCCAGCAGAACGCCGAACAGGTGCTCAAGGCCATGCAGGACCGCGAGCGGGCCACACAGCAGCGCATCAATGCCCAGCAGGCCCAGCAGCAGCGTTACGAGCGCCAGCGCACCAACAAGAAGTGGTAGTCGCCTGAGGGCTCTGCTGATACTTTAAAGAATGAGGCAATGAATCGCATCATCAACATAGCAATCCTGCTCCTGACCGCTGTGGTGGCTAGGGCGGCCTCGTTTACTGTCGAGGCGCCGCACCAGGTAGTTGAGGGCAACAAGTTCAATGTCACGTTTGTGCTCAACAACGGTGAGGGCTCCAGTTTCACCCCTCCCGAGGTGACCGGGGCAAAACTCATCTATGGCCCCAGCGTGTCGCACAGCTACAGCTCGTCGTGGGTCAACGGCAAGTCCAGCAGCAGTTCGAGCGAGGAGTACACGATGATTTATAAGGCCACAACGACGGGCAAGTGCCACATTGGGGCCGCTTCGATCGTGGTCGGTGGCAAGCGCATGTCAACCAAGGCATTTTCCATCGATGTGGTGCCTGCGGGTAGCCGCAGTAGCCACCAGCAGCAGACCCAGCCGTCCACTCCCGGTGCTCCCACGCCCTACAGCGACCCGATGACCCAGAGCGCCGACAAGGCGGTGACCGGCAAGGACCTGTTTGTGCGCATCGAGATGTCCAAGCCGCGAGTCTATGAGCAACAGGCTGTGGTGTGCACCATCAAGCTTTACACCAAGTATCAGATTTCGCAGTTCATGCCGACGATTCAGCCCTCGTTCGACGGCTTCCTCATCGAGGAAATTCCCGTGCAGCCGGCCTTGAACAAGGTCGAGACGTTCAACGGCGAGCGCTACATGACGGCCATCCTCAAGCAATGCATCCTCTACCCGCAGCAGAGCGGGCAGTTGACCATCTCGTCGGGTAACTACGACGTGAGCGTTGTCCAGTTCGACACCTTCCGCAGCATCTTCGGCTCCATCTCCAAGCCTGTCGAGAAGGACCTCAAGGTCACCAGCAACAAGGCGACGATCAACATCCTGCCGCTTCCCGAGCCCAAGCCCGCATCGTTCACGGGCGCCGTGGGACGCTTTAACGTCACAACCGACCTCAAGCCCGCTACGGGACTCAAGACCTACAGTGCCGCGACCTACCGTTACGTCATCAGCGGCACGGGCAATATCAAGTACATCAAGGCTCCCGAGGTGCAGTTCCCCGAGCAATTTGACGTCTATGACCCCAAGACCGACGTCCAGGTGAATGAAGGCGCCGGCGACATGAGCGGCAAGGTCGTGATAGACTATACCTTCATCCCGCAGTATGCCGGTGAGTTTGACATCCCCGCCGGGGAATTCTCCTATTTTGACCCTGATGCGGGCAAGTATGAGACCATCACCATCCCGGCACGCCATCTCACGGTGGCCAAGGGCGAAGGCCAGCCCAGCAACCACTACCGCATGAAGAACATGGACATCCGTCCCATCAAGAGTGGTGACCTGAACCTCAAGAAGTCGCATGGCTACATCGAACCTCAAGAAGTCGCATGGCTACATCGTCGACGGCTGGTCTTACTGGTTGTGGTTCCTCCTGCCGCTGTTGGCTCTCGTGGCTCTGCTGCTGTACTACCGCAAGCAGCTCAAGGAACGTGCCGATGTGCGCCGCATGCGCTCCAAGCGCGCCAGCAAGGTGGCACAACGCCGCCTCAAGGCAGCACGTGGCTTTGCCGCCCGTGGCGACCGCAGCGGTTTCTATGCCGAGATGCTCAATGCCCTGTGGGGATACATGAGCGACAAGCTGTCCATTTCCGTCAGCGAGTTGAGTAAGGACAACATCAGTGCCGAACTCGAGCAATATGGCATCGACGCACAGTTGCGTGACGAGGCCATAGCGCTCATCGACAAGTGTGAATTTGCCCAGTATGCTCCTGAACTGGCTTCAGGCGACATGAACGCCGTCCTCGACGAG
>CACYSG010000106.1 GCA_902776955.1 uncultured Bacteroidales bacterium
GCACAACGTGGAGGCCAACGAGCTCGTGCAGTTCGAGAACGGCGTGACCGGCGTTGCCATGAACCTGGAGGAGAGCGATGTGGGTATCATCCTGCTCGACGAGGTGGATACCGTGACCGAGAACATGAAGGTGCGCCGCACGGGCGAGATCGCCTCCATCGAGGTCGGCGAGGGGCTGCTGGGCCGCGTGATCAACGTGCTGGCCAAGCCCATCGACGGCAAGGGACCCATCGACGGCGACAAGCTGCGTCTGCCGCTGGAGCGCAAGGCCCCCGGCGTCATCTTCCGCCAGCCTGTGAACCAGCCGCTGCAGACGGGCCTCAAGGCCATCGACTCGATGATTCCCATCGGCCGCGGCCAGCGTGAGCTCATCATCGGTGACCGCCAGATCGGCAAGACCGCCATCGCGGTGGACACCATCATCAACCAGCGTGCGGGCTACGAAGCCGGCAAGCCGGTATATTGCATCTATGTCGCCATCGGCCAGAAGGCATCGACCGTTGCCGCCCTCGTCAACAAGCTCGAGGAGAGCGGCGCGCTGCCCTATACCATCGTCGTGGCCGCCACGGCTGCCGACTCGGCGTCGATGCGCTACTATGCACCGTTTGCGGGTGCCGCCATCGGCGAGTACTTCCGCGACACCGGCCGCGACGCGCTGGTCATCTATGACGACCTGTCGAAGCACGCTGTCGCCTATCGTGAGATCTCGCTGATCCTCAAGCGCCCCTCGGGCCGCGAGGCTTATCCCGGCGACATCTTCTACCTGCACAGCCGCTTGCTCGAGCGTGCCGCCAAGATCAACGAGAACCAGGCCGTGGCCAGCGTGATGAACGACCTGCCCGCGCCCCTCAAGCCCATCGTCAAGGGCGGTGGCTCGCTGACGGCATTGCCCATCATCGAGACCCAGGCCGGCGACGTGAGCGCCTATATCCCCACCAACGTCATCTCGATCACCGACGGTCAGATTTACCTCGAGTCGGCACTGTTCAACTCGGGAATCCGTCCCGCCGTGAACGTGGGTATCTCGGTATCCCGTGTCGGCGGTAACGCCCAGATCAAGTGTATGAAGAAGGTGGCAGGTACCCTCAAGATCGCCCAGGCACAGTACCGTGAGCTCGAGGCCTTCACCAAGTTCGGCGGCGACATCGACCCCGTCACCGCCCGCACCATCGACACGGGCCGCAAGAACGAGCGCCTGCTCGTGCAACCCCAGTACACCCCGATGAAGGTCGAGGAGCAGGTTGCCATCATCTATTGCGGTGTGAACGGCCTGTTGCGCGACGTGCCTCTGGACAAGGTGGCCGAGTTTGAGAAACTGTTTATCCACTACCTGCGTGGCAAGCACCAGAGCGACGTGCTCGACGTGCTGCGGGCCGGCAAGATCGACGACGACGTCATGTCGAAGCTCAAGGCCGCCGCTGCCCAGGTTGTCACCAAGTATAAAGCCCCCGCTGCCCAGTAACCGGGTAGTCACTAAGTTTGCAAGATGTCAACATTAAGAGAACTCAAGACGCGAATAGGTTCGGTTGCCTCGACCCAGAAGACGACGAGTGCCATGAAGATGATCTCGTCGTCCAAGATGCGCAAGGCCACCGGCCAGCTGCAACGCCTGTCGCCCTACCGCCACATGGTGCAGCACGTCATCAGTCACCTGCTGGTGACCGACCAGCAGTTTGACTCGCCGCTCATCGCCGACCGCGACGTGCAGCGTGTCGCACTGGTGGTGTTCGGTAGCGACGACGGCTTGTGCGGCGGATTCAACGTCAACATCTTCAAGCAGTTGCTCGTTAGCATCAAGGAGGTGCGGCAGCAGTACGGCCAGCAGGTGGGCATCACCGTTGTCCCCGTGGGCAAGAAGATGACCAAGGCCGTAGAGAAGATCGCCGGCAAGGATATCCAGGTCGAGCGCGTGGCCCTGAACACCCGCAGCGACAGCGAGCAGCTGTATGCCTTCACCGACCTGATGAAGACGCGCTTCCTGGAGCACACCTTCGACCGCGTCGAGACGCTCTACATGCACTTCATCTCCACCGGCAAGCAGGTCTTCACCCGCGAGCAGCTGCTGCCCGTGAGCTACCAGGGCCTGGCCGACAATGTTGACCCGCGTGCCGCCAACAGCCCTTGCCTGTTCGAGCCCGACGCCAACACCATCTTCAACACCGTGCTGCCCCTGCACATCAAGTCGATGCTCCAGGATGTGTTCATCCAGAGCGCCGCCAGCGAGCAGAGCGCGCGCGTGATGGCGATGCAGGCGGCGAGCGACAACGCCAAGGAGCTGCTCGACGAGCTGCAGCTGGAGTATAACAAACTGCGTCAGCAGGGCATCACCACCGAGCTGCTCGACATCCTGGGCGGTCAGGTGGAACGTTAATGCGAAATGCAATAAAAGACAATACAGAGAAGAATTGATATTATGAACATTAAGGAGTATTTCGTCTCAATCTTCAAGGGCTTTCACAGCCTGATCAAGGGCATGGAGGTGACCGGCAAGGAGCTGGTGACCCCCAAGGTGACCGAGCAGTATCCCGAGAACCGCGCCACGCTGGACATCCCGGAACGCTTCCGCGCCACGCTCGAGTTCATCTATGATGAGAACGGCGGCCACAAGTGCATCGCTTGCGGCAGCTGCGAGCGCAATTGCCCCAACCAGACCATCAGCATCAGCAAGCGCATGGTCGATCTGCCCGACGGCAAGAAGAAAATGAAGCTTGACAAGTACATGTATGATCTGGGTAGCTGCACCTTCTGCGGACTGTGCGTGCAGGTGTGTCCCACCAATGCCATCAGGTTCAGCAATGACTTTGAGCAGGCCGTTTTCACCCGCGAGAAACTCCTCAAGCAGCTCAACTACCTGCCCGAGAAGGACGAACCCGCTCCTGCTCCCGCACCGGCCGCCAAGCCCGTCGCCAAACCGGCCGCTCCCGCTGCTGACGAGACTCAAGTAGAAGAACCCAAAGAAAAGAAAGAATAATGGAATCAGTAGGTAACATCATTTTGTATTTTATCGTTGCCATCGCCATCATCGTGTTCTCGGTGCTGACGGTCACTACGCGCAAGATCCTGCGCTCGGCAACCTATCTGCTGTTTGTGCTGTTTGCCACAGCGATCATCTACTTCCAGATGGACTATCAGTTCCTGGGAGCGGTACAGATCGCCGTCTATGCCGGCGGCATCCTGGTGCTGTTCGTGTTTGCCATCATGCTCACGCAACAGCCCGGCAAGAGCGCCGAACCCCTGGCCACGCAACGCCGTTGGCTGGGACTGGCGGCAGCGCTGGGCGGCGTGGCCGTGTGCGGCTACGGCCTGTTCAGCTATGCCGGCTTTGCCAAGCGGCTCATCAGCGGTGGGGTGGACATCAATATGGAGAAGATCGGCCAGTTCTTGTTGAGCACCGACAAGTATGGCTATCTGTTGCCTTTTGAGGCCATCAGTGTGTTGTTATTGGCTTGTATCATTGGAGGTGTGGTTATCGCCCGTCGCCGTTAAAAATGTGATTAGATTATGGATTTGACACTGTTTATGTATCTCATTCCCAGCCTCATCATGTTCGGCTGTGGCGTCTATGGTTTTATCACCCGCAAGAATATGATTGCGATCATGATTTCGCTGGAGTTGATGCTCAACTCGGTGGATATCAACTTTGTGGTGTTTAACCGTTACCTGTTCCCCGGTCAGATGGACGGCATGTTCTTCTCGCTGTTCGCGATTGCCA
>CACYSG010000107.1 GCA_902776955.1 uncultured Bacteroidales bacterium
TCGAGCAGGATGATACCCACATCGCTCTCCTCCAGGTTCATGGCAACGCCGGTCACGCCGTTCTCGAACTGCACGAGCTCGTTGGCCTCCACGTTGTGCAGGCCATAGGCATGAGCCACACCGTCGCCTACCTCCAGGACAGTGCCTTCTTCCTCAAAGGCGACCTGCCGCTTGGCGATGTCCTCGATGAGCTGTTGCTTTAATATATCAGATATTTCACTGGGATTAATCATCTCTTGTAATTATTTCTTGAGCAGTTGTAATTGCAAATCTTTCAGTTCTCTCTTTACCGAGGCGTCGAGCACGAGCCCGTTAATCTCGACGGTAAAGCCGCCAATGAGCTCGGTATCAATCTTTTGCTCAATCTCTAGAGTCATGGCGCCGAGGCGCTTCTTGACAATGTCGACGATGGCATTGACCTGGGTCTCGGGCATGGGAGCCGCGGTGGTGATGACCACGTGGGCAATCTCATGGGCCTCGCGGTAAAGGTCGACGTAGGCGAGGGAAATCTTCTGCAGATACTCGGCGCGGTTGTTGCGCACGCACAGCAGCAGGAACTTGTCCAGCGAGCTGCCGGGCTTGCCGCCGGCGAGTTTCAGCATGTAAGCGCCCTTGTCCTCGTCAGAGATTTCTGGGTTGAGTACGGCGCGCTTGAGCTCGTCAATAGCGGCGTGGCGGAAACTGAGCTTCTTTAACAGCTCATAGATTTCCTGCGAGTCGCCATTCTCGACGGCGTACTTGTACAACGCTTTAGCGTATCGGCGTGGAATCAGTCCGTCACTCATATCGCGTTAGTTTTTAGCCTCAACCTCACTCAGATATTGGTCAACCAGCGCACGCTGGGCGTCGTCGTTGGCAATATTCTTGCGGATCACCTTCTCGGCAATCTGCAATGCCAGGTCGCCCACCTCGGTGCGCAGTTGCTTTTCGGCCTCCTTGCGTGCCTGTTCCAGGGACACTTGAGCGGCCAAGCCTACTTTCCGGGCCTCCTCCGAAGCCTCCTCGCGGGCCTTCTCGATGAGCTCGTTGCGCATCTTGGCAGCCTCGCGCAGGATGTCGGCCTGCTCGCCGCGGGCCTCGGCAATCAGCTTGTCGGCTTCGGCCTTGGCGTTGTCCAGATGCGACTTGGCCTCCTGCGCATAGGCTACACCCTTATCAATGAGGTCGGCACGCTCCTCCATCGACTTGATGATGAAGGGCCAAGCCCACTTGGCAAGGATGAAGTACAGGCAGGCGAATGCCACAAACATCCAGAAGACCAGGCCAAATTCAGGCGTTAAAAGTTCCATCTGGCAAAGCAGTTAAGATGTTAATTACTTGAGCACGGCAAGCAGGCAAACGAGCCAGGCCAGCAGAGCAACACCCTCGATGAGCGCTGCGATAACAATCATATTACTGCGGATGTCACCGGTCGACTCGGGCTGGCGGGCGATAGCCTCCATGGCGCTGCCACCAATCCTACCAATACCAATACCTGCAGCGATAGCTGCAATACCTGCTCCAATAGCTGCACCAAAATGAGCAAGAGCAACATCTAATAAAATCATGTCTAACATAATCGTAATTTTTTTATTGTTAATAATATTTTTTTAATTGTCTGATTGAAAGTTATTTGGCCTCATGTGCATGAGGTTCCACGATGGCCATCGAAATGAAGATGGTACTGAGCAGAGTGAACACATAGGCCTGAATGAAGCTGATGAGGATGTCGAGCATCAGCATGAACAGGGAGAAGGCCATCGAGAAGATGGTCGTCACTGAACCCACTCCCACGCTGAACTGGGTGGTGAAGATGAAGATGAGCGACACCAGCACGATGACCACCATGTGGCCACTCATCATGTTGGCAAAAAGTCGGATCATCAGGGCCATGGGCTTGGTGAAAAGACCGAGCACCTCGACCAGCGGCATGATGGGAGCCGGGCACTTGAGCATCAAGGGCACATCGGGCCAGAAGATTTCCTTCCAGTACTCACGCGTGCCGCTCAGGTTAGTGATGATAAAGGTGAGCAACGCCAGGACAAACGTGACGGCAATATTGCCGGTCAGGTTGGCACCGCCCGGGAAGATGACGACGAGTCCCAGCAGGTTCATCGTCAGGATGAAGAAGAACGCCGTGAGCAGGTAGGGGGCATACTTGGGCGCATGCTTTCCCATGATGGGGCGGATGGTGTCGGTATAGACAAAGTCGAATACCAATTCCAGGGCCCCCTTGAAGCCTCGCGGTGCCTTCATGCCGCTGCGGACATACCATCGCTTGAGTGACATCATCATCAGCACCACAATCGCTGCCGAGATGAAGAGCCCGGCGACATTCTTGGTGATGGAGAAGTCCCAGGGACGGTATTCTGTCCCGTCGTCAAGCACTTGCACCACCTTGCCGTGGTACTGCTCGCTGGTCGAGATCTTGAAACCGTCGTAGGTCTCGCCGCCACTGATGCGGTTGCTCATGAAACAATGCAGGCCGTCCTTACCCCATACAATGACGGGCAGGGGTATGCTCTTGTCATGGTTGAAGGGCACTTCCCAGCCGTAGGTGTCACCTAGATGCTCAAAGATGGTCTCCTTGACATTAAAGCTGCCATCTGTCCCGCTATGCGCGCGATGATCGGCTGCGCTTTTATAGCCCATGCCCATCAGTAGCACGATAACGAGTGCGACAACTGCTGTTATGATTTTGCTCTTCATTGCTTTTTCAATATAAGCACACCGACACCACATTATCCTTGACATCGGCCACACCGCCGTGAATCTCACGCTCCACGGTGTTGCCATCGGCCACGTAGCTCATCTTGCCGGCCTGCAGGGCGGCGATGAGTGCGGCATGGTTCTTGAGCACCTGGAACTTGCCCATGACGCCGGGAAGCGTCACCTGCTCGACAGTGCCTTCAAACTCGATCTGTTCAGCCGATATGATTTTCAGTGTCATGATATATATAAATAATGTATTTCTCTACTTTAACTCTGTTCGAGCAGCTTCTTGCCCTTGGCAATGGCCTCGTCGATGGTGCCGACGCTCAGGAAGGCCTGCTCGGGCAGGTCGTCCACCTCGCCGTCGAGAATCATCTTGAAGCCGCGGATGGTCTCGGCAAGCGGTACCATCACACCGGGCAGACCGGTGAACTGCTCGGCCACAAAGAAGGGCTGCGACAGGAAGCGCTGGGCGCGGCGGGCGCGCGAAACGACCAGCTTGTCCTCGTCGCTCAACTCCTCGACACCCAGGATGGCGATGATGTCCTGCAGCTCGTTGTACTTCTGCAGCAGGTGGATGACGCGCTGTGCGACATCATAGTGCTCCTCGCCGATGATGTTCGGGTCCATGATGCGCGATGTCGATGCCAGGGGGTCAACCGCGGGGTAGATACCCAGCTCGGCGATTTTACGGCTCAACACGCAGGTGGCGTCCAGGAAGTTGAACGTCGTTGCGGGAGCGGGGTCGGTCAAGTCGTCGGCAGGCACATACACGGCCTGTACCGAGGTGATCGAACCCGTCTTGGTCGAGGTGATGCGCTCCTGCAGCTTACCCATCTCACTGGCCAGCGTGGGCTGGTAACCCACAGCCGAGGGCATGCGGCCCAACAGCGCCGATACCTCACTACCGGCCTGGGTGAAACGGAAGATGTTGTCCATGAACAGCAGGATGTCCTTACCGCCA
>CACYSG010000108.1 GCA_902776955.1 uncultured Bacteroidales bacterium
GCAGAATTTCGGCTGAAATTTTTGAAATGCCTGTAAAGCCAGTATTCATCGGCTCTACAGGCATGTCTTATCCTGCAAAATGACCCATAGGTCAAAAAATATTACCGTGCTATCGCGCGGGAAATTAAGCAAATTTTTAAATTAAAATTTTATAATTAATTTCCCGCCCGCAGGGCGGTTATGGTTCTAGCCATTGAATTATGACAAACCGCCAGTGGCAGGGGAATGATTGACGCGGGGGCCGTCGCACAGCGACGGCACAGGCGACCGGGCGGCGGGGAGACCGGGCACGTGGGGGCCGTCGCACAGCGACGGCACAGACGACCGGGCGGACGACGGCACAAAGGACCGGGCGGGGGCGGACGACGGCCACGCCAAGGCGAGGCCCTACAGCCACCGGGGAATGATTGACGGGGTCTTGATATGTACAAATTAAAGTGCCCCCCGAAAGTATCTCTCAAACTTTCGGAGGGCACTTCGTTTCTAGGCTTATGAATTACTGGAAAGCGTTCTCGCTGAGTCCCTTGCCACCGATGGCAAGATCCTTCATGTATTCGGGAACGGGCTTACCCAGATATTTGTCCACATAGAGCTTGGCGAGGTACTGGCCGAGCATGAAGCCGTGTCCGCGGAGTCCTGTGAGCAGACCTACCTCGGGGTCGATGATGTAGCGCGGCTCGATGTAGTAGCCGGCCCATACGGCATGGAAGCCGACGGATGCCAGGTTGGGAATCCACTGTGCGAACATCTCGCTGACGATCTTGAGGAAGGCCTGGCTGTTGTACTTCAGGTTCTGGCGAGCCTCATAAGCGTCACAGTCGGGCGATGCGCAACCGATGATCTGTCCCGTGTGCAGGAACTGCTGGCCGTAAACGGCGTTGAAGCCCTTGTAGTGACGGCGGTCGATAATCATGTCGAGCGAGTCACCGTTGACACCCATGTTGGGCAGTCGGCGTGTGATGAATGCCTGATGCTTCACGGGATAGAGCTGGGTGTCGATGCCGAGCATGTCGGCGAACTTCTCGGAGCCCCAACCCATGGCGTTGACAAAGTGGTCGCAGGTGTATTCCACGTAGTGCTTATCGTGGCGGCGTACCAGGACACGGTATTTGTCGCCAACGCGTTGAACGCTCAGCACCTCGCAGTCCTCGAGCACCTCGCCGCCATGCTGCTTACCCACGGTGCGCACATACTCGATGGTGCGTCCCGGCGTGGCCTGCCAGCAGTTCTCGGAAATCAGTGCGTGGCTGTAGATGTTATCGTTGGGATTCCAATAGGGCGAAATCACCTTGGTGAAGTCCTTGCGGTCGATCATGTAGGCCTCGCTCCAGGCGCGTGAAGCGTCGAGGGAGCGGTAGGTGGCGTCGTCATGCACGAGGTTGACATAGCGGGTCATCTTCAGGTCGATGTTGCGGTGCTGCTGGTCGTCGCGGAAGATTTCCAGGTTGTGCATGGCGATGTCGCTGATGTCGGGGTTGGAGAAGGCGGGACGTCCACCACCGATGCAGCGCCACGTCGAACCACGGTCGTAGTTGACGAGGATGACGCGCTTGCCGGCCTCGGCAAAGTAGCGGAATGCCGCGCTACCGGCCATACCGCCGCCAGCGACGATGATTTCGGTCTCGGCTTTCTCGATAACCGAGCCGTGCTCAAAGACGAAGGTCTCCTGAGATTCACCATTATATACATCGCCCAGGGTAACCTGGTTGGCCAGCGGTGCACGCGGTGTGCTGTCGCCGGTCACCTCGATGCCGTGGGTGCGCAGGATCTGCTTGGCGCGCGAAACGCAGCGCTTGCCTCGGCAGGGACCCATACCCATGCGGGTGGTGTGCTTGAGTTCGTCAACCGAGATATACTTGCGGTCGCCAACCAGGGCGAGCAGGGTCTTCACGTCCACATCCTCGCAGTGGCAGACGAAGGACTTGCCCTCCTCGGGGTTGGTGAGGGGACGCAGGGTCAAAGGCTCGGGATAGCGCTCCTTGAGGATGAAGCCCTTCACCTGGTTGAGGTCCTCGACCTGGGTAGCCTGTACACGGGCCACATTGGTCTTGTTGTCCTTCTTGAGCACCTTCTCGATGAGGCCCTCGCCCACCTTGGCTCCGTTGTCGTCAACCAGGAAGACTTCCTTGCCCTCTTCCACCTCATATTCTACGGGCAGGAACACCACGTTCTTGCGCTTGTCGTAGCCGAAGATGGCCAGACCGGGACAGTGGTTCACGCACTGCATACAGCCGATACACTTGTCGTAATCGACCATGGGTACCGACGATGTGGTGGGCTTGGTGATGGCACCCTGCGGGCAAGCGAAGGTACACGGGTTGCAGGCGAAGCCGTAGAGGCAGTTGATCTGCACATAGGGCTTGGCGGCCATGCGCTCCTCGCTGGGGACGCGCGGTGCGTCGAGCAGGCGCACGGGACGCTGCTGTGAGTCAATATACTGGCGGGAAACCTCGAGATAGTCCTCATAGGGGAAACGGAGTCCCAGCTCCTGAGCCACCTCATAGGCCACCTGCCTGCCACGCAGCACGGCACTGGTGCCCTCGCCGATGCGTACGGCATCGCCGGCGCCATAGACGTTGCGGCCGAATACCGAACGTCCCTTGACGAGCAGCTGGTTGTCGGGGATCAGACCCGTGCAGATGTTGATGATGTCGATGTCGTCGATCACGCGCTCGGTGCCGGGAATGGGCTGGAAGTTCTTGCACTCGGCAATCACGGCACCGGTAACACCGGTGTAGTCATCGTTGGGGATGGCGCGGATGAGCACGTGTGAAGTCATGATGGGGATGCCCAGACGGCGCACGCGGTTGGCCTGTACGGGGAAACCACCCTCGTGGTCCATACCCTCGATGATGGCCTTGATGGTCGCACCGGCCTGCATGGCCTGGTAGCTGGTGAGGTAGCCGATGTTGCCGGCACCCACGGTGAGCACGCGCTTACCCAGCAGGGTGTGCTCCTGGTTCATCATCTTCTGGAACACCGCCGGCGGTGTAAACGCCAGGCACGTCGTCGTTCTCAAACACGGGCATGAACGGCACGGCACCGGTGGCCACTACCAGATGGTCGGCGTCGATGTAGCTGACCTCCTGGGTGACGATGTTCTTCAGGGCGATGCGGCGACCCTCGAGCAGGTCCCACACGGTGTTATTGAGCAGGATGCCGTCGTGGTTGTCGCCGGCAAGTGT
The DNA here is from genome assembly GCA_902776955.1 of uncultured Bacteroidales bacterium. Classification (GTDB taxonomy): domain Bacteria; phylum Bacteroidota; class Bacteroidia; order Bacteroidales; family Muribaculaceae; genus Sodaliphilus. The sequence goes on from CACYSG010000108.1 coordinate 3,186, forward strand.
CTTGGCGATGTCAAAACCGCGCATGCCACCAAACTTCTGCTCCTTCTCAAAGAAGAAGAACTGGTGGGTCTGCATATTGAACTGGCCGCCCTCGGTAGCATTGTTGTCCACAACAATGTTGGGGATGCCCAGTGCCGTGAGTTGCTCGCGGCATGCCAGTCCGGCAGGTCCGCCACCGATGATGGCAACGGTGGTCTTGTAAATCTTGGTCTCGCGGATTGCGGGGGCCTTGCCCTCGGGCAGATAGTCCTTGGGGATCTCGCGCACCTCTTTCACGCCGTCGACGCTGGTGATGCAGATGCGGCGCACCTGTCCGTCGACAAGCATCTCGCAGGCACCGCACTTGCCGATGCCGCACTCGAGGCTGCGGTTGCGTCCCGTGGTGCTGTGACTGTGAACAATCAGTCCTGCCTGATGAAGGGCAGCGGCTATGGTTTTGCCTTTCTGGCCACGAACGGTTCTCCCTTCGAACTGGAATTCAACGTATTCTTCCTTTGGAAGGTCAAGAATAGGATGATTTTCAATTTTATACATGATGAATGGTTTATATGGTTATTGCTTCTAAGTTTCAACGATTTAACCTCATCCCATGAAAACAGGGTGAGGCCTAGATGTGCACAAAGATAGTGTATTTTTCTATATCATGCGATAAACGTGCTAAATTATTGACAAAATTTTAACGTAATAGGGACTTATTTTGTATATTTGCAGGGAGTTCAAGTGATAACGATATGAATCGGCGCCAATTTGTCAAGGATGTGGCGATGGCAGTGGCTGCCATCCCTGTCTTGTCGTGGCCTCTGACCTTGTTTGCCGATCCCCAACCCAATAACAAACATAAGAATATGAAGACAATCATGATTATCGATGGCGGTCCGCGCAGGAACATGAACACCGCCCAAATGTTGCAAAAAGTGGCCGAGGGAGCCCTGTCAGTTGGTAAGGAAATCGAAGTTAAAACCGTCCGTCTCTATGACCTGGATTACAAGGGCTGCATGTCGTGCATGGCCTGCAAAATCAAGGGCAAGGCGTCAAATGTCTGCAAGTTCAAGGATGCCCTGACTCCCATTCTGGAGGAGATTGCCCAGGCCGACGGTCTCGTCATGGGCTCGCCCATCTACTTTGGCGACGTGACAGGCCAGATGCGCACCTTCCTGGAGAGGCTGGCCTTTCCCTGGCTCTCCTACAACGACTATAGCATGACGGCCCCCAAAAAGATGCCCGTCATCCTGATTGAGACCATGAACGGGACTCCCGAGAGGAACAACAGCAACGGATACGGCTCGATGAAATACTGCATCAGCGCGGCACTTGGCGAGCCCGAACGCGTCGTGGCCTACAACACCTATCAGGTGAAAGACTACAGCCGCTTTGAGTTGGCCGGTTTCTCGGAGGAGATGAAGCGCCAGTATCGCGACGAGCACTGGGAGGAAGACCTGCAGAAAGCCTTCGACGCAGGCAAGCGCATGGCCGAAAGCATCGGCTGACGCTCCTCCGGGTATCCCCCCACTGTTGATTAACAAGATAGACGAGCACGACGACCATCATGAAGATTATTGATGACAACCTGGTGGACGCGTTGGCCCAGCAGGCCAAGCAGTCGCCGAGGCTGAGGATGAACCATAACTTTCATCAGAGCCTTGATGACAAGTGCCACCGCTTCCTCAACGCGCTGGAGCCAGGCACCCAAATTCCCGTGCACCACCACCCCACCAAGGACGAGACCTTTGTCATCCTGAAGGGTAAGGTGCGGGTGACCACCTACAACGACCAGGGCGAAGTCCTGGAGACCTGCATCCTGTGTCATGAAGACGGGGTGTACGGGGCCGACATTCCCAAGAACGTGTGGCACGGCATTGAATGCCTGGAGCCCAGCGTGCTGCTGGAGTGCAAGGAGGGCCCCTTTGTCGAGCATGAAGCGGATGGGATCCTTGAGATAAAGCGCTGATGCCGAAATGAATCCAGTAGCCATCCGCCTGCTCAACCAGCAGCTTGTCGCGCCGCAATTTACCGATCCCGCCCAGGTGGTCGGCCATCTGGGCGCCATGCAGGCCCAGGAATACCGCATGATGCGATGGGCCGTGGAGATGCGCACACGCAAGCCGTCGGCCCAGGCCTTCAAGCGGGCCTATGACAGCGGGCAGATCATACGCCTTCACCTGATGCGCGGCACCTGGCAACTGGTAGCGGCCCAGGACTATTGGCCCATGATTGAGCTGTGCTCGCCCAAGGCCATTGCCGTGACCCGCGGGTGGATGAGCAGCAACCGGATTACCATCCCCGACCAGGAGTTGATGCACGTGAGGGACATCCTGGCCCAAACCGCTGCCGACATGGGCAGTGTGACCAAAGATGACCTCGTCAATGCGCTGGCTGCGAAGGGATTGCAGATGGACAGCCACCGCCTGTCCTACCATATCCGCATTGCAGAGATGAGCGGCACGCTATGCAGCGGCGAACTGCTGCCCATGAAGGCCACCTATGCCCTCACCGCCGACAGAGTGGGTCCCTCGCCCAAGATGGACCGCGACGAAGCCCTCATGCGCTTCACCCTCAAGTACTTCCAGAGCCGCCAGCCGGCAACGCTGCAGGACTTCGTGTGGTGGTCGGGGCTCAACATCGGCGACTGCCGCAGGGGCATCGCCCTGTTGGGCGACTCCCTGCATTTAGAGAAATGGAAAGGGCGTGAATTCTACCTGACGGACGATTGCCGCACGCGAGGGTTCAGGCAGGGTCAGTTCCTGCTGATCCCACCCTACGACGAATACCTCATCGGCTACAAGAGCCGCGACATCGTCCTGCCGCCCGAGCACAGGCACCACGCCCACAACAACAGCGGCATCTTCAAGCCCATCGTTGCCTGCAGCGGCATCGTCTGCGGCAACTGGGAGCCCTTCAAGGACGACTGCCACGCCACATTCTTCAATGACGACCACGACACCGAGGAACTGGCCGACGCCTGGCAGACCTACACGCGCTACCGCTCGTCCCGGCCCTGAGGCCTGTAGTCGTGTATCGCGCCAGGCGCGAGAAATCAAAGAAAAATATCATTGCTGTCCACTAAAAATTGTGGACGGTTAATAAATAAAATTTTCAAACAAACTCGGTTCACTTGAACCATTGAGCTCTTTGACATTATTGAAATTC
>CACYSG010000109.1 GCA_902776955.1 uncultured Bacteroidales bacterium
TCGCCCATCCTGCGCAATACTGAAATCCGCCTCACGGGTACCAACATGCAGAAGGTGGACAAAGTCATCTTCCCGGGTAATGCCATCGTTGAGCGCTCGGCTTTCAACAGCAGCGACAACGAGAACATCTATTGCAACGTGCCCGACGAGACCGTTCCCGGTCACATCAAGTTGGTTGCCGGCAACGATACTATCGTTTCGATTGGTACGCTCGTGTTTGAAGAGCCCATCGATGTGGTCAATGTGACTCCCGTCACTGGCTTGAATGCAGGCGACATCATCTCAATCACGGGTGACTATGTCTACAACATTGCCGAGGTGATCTTCACCAGGAGCGCATCGGTGTTCGCCGAAGACTTTGAATATGTTTCGCGTCGCGAGATCCGCGTGCGCGTGCCTCTGGCTGCCGAGACCGGTACCATCACCATGAATGACGGTGCCGACTGGGAGTACACCTTCGAGACCCCGCTCGAGATCGTTTCGGCCAGCTATCTGAGCATTGAGCCTGCCGCTGCCGACTTTGGCCAGCAGATCAAGATCCACGGTACCAACCTGCACACGGTAGAGCAAGTGCTGTTCGCCGGTGGTATTGCTGCCGACTTCACTGTTTCAGAAGACAACAGGACCATTACCGCAACTGTTCCCGCCGAGTGTAAGTCGGGTGCTATCTCGCTGCTGCTCTATTCGGGCGCTGCATTGCAGACCGATGCGTTCTCGGTTCCCACCGTTGTCATTACTGGTGCGTCAAAGCACACCGACCTCGTTGCTGGCGACGTTGTCACCCTGTATGGTGAGAACTTCGACCGCATCATCGAGGTTAAGTTGCCTGGTGGCACGGCTCCCTTGGCTGCCAATGAATACTCCATCGTTGACAACACGTTGACCTTTACCGTTCCCGACTATCTGGTTGATGGTGATGTAGTGGTGAAGCAGAACTCCAACATCTCTGCTACCTATCCTCTCGAGATCCGCAAGCTCGCCGGTGTTATTTGGCAGGGTAATGAGGAACTGAGTGGCTGGAGCAGCTGGGGCGTATTCAACTGGAGCGGCGACCTGTGGAACAAGTTCCAGGAGGCCATCACCGGTCCTGGTCAGATGACCGTTCACTTTGTTGCTACCAATAGTAATCCTGTCTTCAACTTCCGCATGGGTGACTGGAGCACTCCGCTCAGTGGCCTGGCAGGCATGTATGGTGATGATGGCAACATCCGGCCTGGCACCAATGTCACCGACCTCGTGTTTGACATCACTGGCGAGGAAGCTGCCCAGATGTTTGGCAACGGCGGCATGGGTATGGTTATCTGGGGTGACGGCATCAAGCTGCAGTACGTGAAGTTTATCGGTGCAGGTGCCGAACAGGTTATCTGGGAAGGCCGTGAGGACACCAGCGGCTGGGGCAACAACATCACCATCGGTTCCGATACGTCGCCCGAGCTGGCTGCTTGCAACCCGCAGGAGGGCAGCGTGGTTCGCTTCTATGGCGAGGTTGGCGCTGGCTGGCAGGTTAAGATTGTCGAGGGCCACTGGGGTCCCACCTATCTGGCTGTTGCCGAGGCTGCCGAGGGCGAGTTCAGTGCCTATGACTTTGCTGGCAGCGGCAACTGCATCAAGATGACGCTCACTCAGGCTATGCTCGATGCGGCTTACACCCAGCAGTGGTGGGGCGGCACGTTCATCGTCCAGGGTCAGAACTTCGTCTTGACCAAGGTGACCGTAGCTCCCATGTAATCCCAATTGACATTCAATCTTTAAAATATTCCCGCCGCCACAAAATGGGGCGGCGGGAATATATTTTAGGAACGATATAGGATTGACCTTGATAGTTTTTTAATGCGAATTTCGCTAAATAAACGAACCTTTAGCTCGGCGAAGCCAATTTCACGAATAATATTAAAAATTTGCGTTAAATTGGTCTAATTCGTGTAATTAGCATTAGCCCCGCAGGGTTTTGGGCCAACAGCTATATTATTGCCTATATTTTTAATCACACTAATGATGAAATCGTTATTTAACTGCCGTCGAGCCCTCTCTTTGTTTGTTGTCGTGTCGTTAGTCTTGATGCTGACTTCATGTCATTATTACAAGGAGGAAAAGGATAACTCTCATCAGGAGGAAGACCTCATTGCCAATATCGAGGGTTATGGCATCGACACCATCGCTGTGGAACCCGGCGACACGCTGTGCTCGGCACGCGTCGATGATGTGTTGCGCCACTATCCCGAGTTCTACCATGCCGCCAAAAAGGCTAAGAAGGCCTTTGACGAATGGCAAGAAATGGAGGGAAAAGCCCGTGTGGGCACAAAGACGCAAGTCATGAGTGTTGACGCCATCTTGAATGATGCACTCTATGGTCCCGACGATATCGCCGAGATTGGCGAGTGGCCTGATATGACTCCCATCGACAGCGCCTATTTCAAACTCATCGATCAGAGCGCGCCAAAGCGCAAGTCGGCTATAGGCCATGCTCGCCGGGCGTGGATATCCTATCAGGAGCGCTTGCACCAGATGGCGCAGACGGTGCCCGAGCAATGCCGTGCACGCTACATCGCATCGATCACTGCCCGAGTACAAACATTTTGCACAACATTACAAGGTAAAGACAATGAAAAGAAATCATCTCGTTAAGCTTGCGTTACTGGCCCTTATGCTATTACCTGCGGTATTCACTTTCTCCTCGTGTAGTGGTGATGACCCTGATGATCCCACGCCCAGCGTGACTGTGATCTTGCGTCAGCAGACCATTGCCGAGGGGGCCGAGGTGGATGCCGAAGCCACCACTGTACTCACGCTGACTTATAACACGACGGTCAAGGTCGTATCCTCGACAGGCATCACGCTCAACGGCACTGCTGTCGCCGCTAAGAGCAATGCACAGACGACGATGGCGGTAGATATTCCGCTATCGCTCGTTGCTGGCACCAACTATACTGTCAAGGTGCCCAAGGGCGCTATCGTTTCTACTACCGATGCTTCGGCGTCGGCTCCGGAGTTAACCTTGAACTTCAAGACCAAGAAGTCCACCGTGATTCCTCCAGCCGAAGGTCAGGAACCTGTGGTTGCCACTACCGAACCCGCCAAGAAGCTCATGGCTTATTTGTGGTCGCAGTATGGCAGAAAGACCATCTCGAGCGTCATGGCCGAGGTGAACTGGAATCATCGTTTGGCTGACTATGTGAAGGGCGTGACCGGTAAATATCCGGCCATGAACTGCTAT
>CACYSG010000110.1 GCA_902776955.1 uncultured Bacteroidales bacterium
AGACCATCCCGCCTATGAGAGCATCGTCTATTACCACAAGCTGCGCTACCGCATGATGCCTTACCTCTACTCGATGGCCGGTTGGGCCCATTTCAAGGACTACACGCTCATGCGTGCCCTTGTGATGGACTTTGCCAGCGACAAGAACGTGCTCGATATCTACGACCAGTGGATGTTTGGCCCCGCCTTCATGGCCTGCCCCGTGGGCTATTACAAAGCCCGCAACCGCCAGGTTTACTTCCCCGAGCAGAGCGGCTGGTATGACCTGTACAGCGGCGAATTCATCAACGGAGGCCAAAAGCTCATCGTCGATGCCCCGTATGGCCGCATTCCCGTCTATGTGCGTGAAGGCAGCATCATCCCCTTCGGTCCCGAGATGCAGTGGAGCGACGAGAAACCCGCCGAACTCATCAACCTATATGTCTACACCGGTGCCGACGGGCAGTTCCAGCTCTATGAGGACGAGGGTACCAACTACAACTACGAGAAAGGCAAATATGCCACCATCGACTTCAACTACGACGAAGCCACGCGCACGCTCACCATTGGCGAGCGCAAGGGCTCGTTCAAGGGTATGCTTGGGACACGCCGCTTCAATGTCGTTGTCATTACCCGCGACAATCCCCGCGAGCTTGACCTCGAGAATCCCGCAGGGCAGATGGTAGAGTACAACGGCAAGCAAGTGACCGTCAAACTATAATGTGTGAGCTCATATCTTAAGACGATAACCAAAAACCAATACAAGAGATAATGAAAAGAATCATTTCGACCATTGTCATAGCCCTGACGCTGGCAACGACCACCGTATCGGCACAAAAAACGAAGCCGATTTACCTGGATAACAACGCACCCCTCGAAGAACGCGTCGAGGATGCGCTGTCACGCATGACGCTGCATGAGAAAATCCAGATTATTCATGCCCAGAGCAAATTCACCAGCGCCGGTGTGCCCCGCCTGGGCATCCGTCAGCTCAACATGGACGACGGCCCTCACGGTGTGCGCGAGGAGCTGGAATGGAACACCTGGTCACCTGCCAAGTGGACCAACGACAGCATTGTCGCCTTCCCGTCGCTCACCTGCCTGGCAGCAACCTGGAACCGCGACTTGGCAGCGCTCTACGGTAACGCACTGAGCGAGGAGTTCGCCTTCCGCGGCAAGGACATCCTGCTGGGTCCCGGCGTGAACATGGCCCGCATGCCATTGAACGGCCGCGCCTTTGAATACATGGGCGAAGACCCCTATCTTGCCGGCGAGATGGTTGTGCCCTACATCAAGGCCGCCCAGGCCAACGGTGTGGCATGCTGCATCAAACACTTCTTCATGAACAACCAGGAGGTGGACCGCTTTGCTACCAATGTCAACGCCAGCGAGCGTGCCATCAACGAGATCTATCTGCCCGCCTTCAAGAAGGCCGTCGAGGAAGCCCACGTGTGGAGCGTCATGGGCAGCTATAACATGTGGCAGGACATCCACTGCTGCAACAACGACTCGCTGCTGAACGGCATCTTGAAGCGCCAGTGGGGATTTGACGGAGCCGTCATCAGCGACTGGGGCGGCACGACCGACACCTGGCAGGCCGCCACGGGAGGCCTCGACATCGAGATGGGCTCCTATACCGACGGCAAGACCAAAGAATCGGAATATACCTACGACGACTACTATATGGCCCGTCCGCTCGAGACGCTCATCAAAGAGGGCAAACTCGACGTGTCCTATCTCGATGACAAGGTTCGCCGCGTGCTGCGCACCATGTTCCGCACCTGCATGAACCCCGACAAGGCCATCGGCAAGCAGTGCAGCGAGGATCACTACGAGGCCTGTCAAGCCATCGGCGAGGAAGGCATCACCCTGCTGCGCAACGAGAAGAACATCCTGCCCATCGCCCCCGAGCGTTACAAGAAGATTCTCGTCGTGGGCGAGAACGCCACCCGCAGCCTCACTCAGGGCGGCGGCTCATCGGAGCTCAAGACCCTGCGCGACATCTGCCCGCTCGAAGCCATCAAGAAACTCTATGGCGACAAGGTGGATTATGCCCAGGGTTATCTCTCGGGCCGAGCCCTGTATGACCAAGTTGACGAAGTCATCCCCTCGGAGCGCGTACGCCTGAGAGAAGAGGCCCTGCGCAAGGCCAAAGAGGCCGACCTCATCATCTACATCGGCGGCTTGAACAAGAACCACAAGGAGGACTGCGAGAACGGTGACCGCCTGGGCTATGACCTGTCATTTGAGCAGAACGAACTCATCGCGGGCCTGGCCAAAATCCAGAAGAATATGATTGTCATCACCTTTGGCGGCAACCCCTTTGCCATGCCTTGGCTCGACAAAATCAAGGGCCTGCTGCATTGCTGGTACCTGGGTTCGATGGGCGGCGAGGCGCTGGCCGGAGTGCTTAGCGGCCAGGTCAACCCCAGCGGCAAACTACCCGTCACCTTTGCCAAGAAACTGGAAGACTACCCCTACTATGAATACGGCAAGAAGGCCTATCCCGGCGTAGGTAAGCAGGTCTATTACAGCGAGGGCATCTACATCGGCTACCGCCACTTCGACACCCGCAAGGTTGAGCCGCTGTTCCCCTTTGGCTACGGCTTGAGCTACACCACCTTCCAGTATGGCGAGCCCATCCTCTCCTCGCCCAGCATCACCACCGACGCCCCCATCACTGTGAGCGTTCCCGTGACCAACACGGGCAAGGTGGCAGGCAAGGAAATCGTACAGCTCTACATCGGCGACATGGAGTGCAGCGTTGACCGCCCGCGCAAGGAGCTCAAGAACTTCGTCAAGCTCAATCTCGCCCCCGGCGAGACCCAAATGGCCGAGTTCACCATCACGCTCGATGACCTGAAATACTATAGCGAAGCCATCCACGGTTGGACCGTTGAACCCGGCACTTTCCGTGCCTACCTGAGCACCAACTCCAGCGACGAGGGCTGCTATGTTGAATTCAGCTATTGATTTCTAATCCAGCGCCAAATGAAATTGCAACGATTGCTCTGGCTTGCGGCAAGTGTCATCACAGCCTTGCAGCTCACGGCACAGCCCGCAGGAGCCTATCTGAATCCCGTCATACCTGGCTTCAACCCCGACCCGTCGATTTGCCGCGTGGGTAACGACTACTATGTCGTCAACTCCACTTTCCAGTTCTTCCCCGGCGTGCCCATCTATCACAGCACCGACATGGTGAACTGGGAGCAAATCGGCAAC
>CACYSG010000111.1 GCA_902776955.1 uncultured Bacteroidales bacterium
GCCATCAAGCGTCGTCCCGACTTTGAGATGAAGGACCGCCTCTTGCTTGACAAGATGGACCTCTCTCGCGGAGTCATCAAGATCAAGAATCAGGAATATGAGATGCTCGATACCAATTTCCCGACCGTTGACCCCAAGCATCCCTACAAGTTGACGCCCGAGGAAGAGAACATCGTCCAGAAACTGCACCAGTCGTTTACCGAGAGCGAGAAGCTGCGCAAGCACATGAAATGCCTCTTCACCAACGGCTGCCTGTATACCATCGCCAACGGCAACCTGCTCTATCATGCCTCCATCCCCCTCAACGAGGACGGCAGTCTCAAGGACGTTGCTATCCGCGGCGAGAAGTTCCACGGCAAGGCCCTGTTGAAGCGTGCCGGCAACCTCATCCGCAGCGCCTACTTCGGCTGCGAGGATCCCGAGGAGTACGCCTTTGCTCTCGACTACCTGTGGTACCTGTGGTGCGGTAAGGATTCACCCGCCTTTGACAAGAGCAAGATGGCGACCTTCGAGCGCTACTTCATTGCCGACAAGGAGACCCATAAGGAGGTTAAGGGCTACTACTACACCATGCGCGACAATCCCCAGGTGGTGGACATGATCCTCGACGAGTTTGGCGTCACGGGCGAGCATCGCCACATTATCAACGGCCACGTTCCCGTCAAGACCATCAAGGGCGAGCAGCCCGTCAAGGCCGGCGGCAAACTCATGGTGATTGACGGCGGATTCTCCAAGGCTTACCAGCCCGAGACCGGTATCGCGGGCTACACCCTCGTGTATCACTCCCGCGGCTTCCAGCTTGTGCAGCACGAGCCGTTCTCGTCGATTGAGGAGGCCGTTCGTGAGGGCCAGGACATCAAGTCAACCTATCAGCTGGTGGAGATGACCAACCACCGCATGCATGTCAAGGACACCGACATAGGCGTTGAACTCAAGTCGCAGATCGAAGACCTCAAGGAGCTGCTCGACGCTTACCGCTCGGGTGACATCAAGGAGCGCAACATCCGTCCCATCACTAACAAGACGTAATTGATAGGGTGGAATAGAGCCATATCGTCAGGAGCAAAGGAGCGTGAATCCCTTGCTCCTGATTTTTTTACTGGCAGAAACGGATATAACGGAGATGACGGATATAACGGAGATGACGGGGATGACGGATGGGACGGATATAACGTAATATATAATGTGAAAAAGGATTACTAAAAAACATGAATGATATGATTTTTTCACAATTTGGGGTTGTGGAATTAAATAATTGACTATATTTGCATGTTCAAACGACAATTAATTCACATTATTCATTAAATATTACAGACAAATGAAAAAGACTTTATGCTTATTATTGAGTGCAATGTTGATGCTCGGCATCTCGGGCTGTGGTTCAATGAATAACGCTACCAAGGGCGGTCTGCTCGGTACTGGCGGCGGTGCCGCTATCGGTGCAGGTATCGGTGCCCTCATCGGTAAGGGCAAGGGTGCTGCCATCGGCGGTGCTATCGGCGCTGTAGCAGGTGGCGTTGCCGGCACGCTCATCGGCAAGAAGATGGACAAGCAGGCCGAGGAGCTGCGCCAGATCGCCGGTGCTCAGGTTGACACCGTGACCGACGTTAACGGCTTTGAGGGCATCAAGGTGACCTTTGACAACGGTATCCTCTTCGGCTTCAACAGCTCCACGCTGGGCAAGGATGCCAAGGCTTCGCTCGACAAGTTCGCTGCTTCGCTGCTGAACAACCCGCAGACCGATGTGCAGATTTACGGCCACACCGACAATGTGGGTACCCGCGCAGCCAACGAGAAGGTTTCCAACGCCCGCGCTACCGAGGTGCAGAACTACCTGACCAAGGCTGGCGTTCCCAAGGCTCGTCTTACCAGCCAGGGTCTGGCCTTTGACTATCCTGTTGCCAGCAATGACACCGAGGCCGGCCGTGCCCAGAACCGCCGCGTAGAGATCTACATCACCGCTAACGAGGACATGATCCAGGCAGCCCAGGACGGCACGCTCAAGTAAACACTTATTTCAAGTAAGCTCTCACAAGGGGCGTCACTATCGCAGTGGCGCCCCTTGTTGTTGCAAGTTGTTTGTTTTGAGCCACTTTGCTATCGGGTTGGTTGTCGTTTTGGAAAACTTTTTTGATGTAACAAAAATGCAATATCTTGAGAATCAAGCAAATAAAAATTTTAATGAAAAACTTTAGAAAAATCGGAATAAATTTTGTTATTCAAAAATAAGGTATTAATTTTGCGAGGATTTTGCCGCTAAAGGCGGCGCAAGGATCTTTTTTCCCCTTAGAAACCAACTGAATAACTGAAAAAATATAGCAATGGAACCAAAAACCTACAATTACCAGCAGGCATATGAGGCCTCGTTGAAATACTTTGACGGCGATGAGCTCGCCGCTAGGGTGTGGGCCACGAAATATGCCCTGAAAGACTCCTTCGGGCACCTCTATGAATTGACTCCAGATGATATGCATCGTCGCATCGCGCGCGAAATTGCCCGTATCGAGAAAAAATATCCCAATCCGCTGAGCGAAGACCGCCTGTTTGAGCTGATGAGCCACTTCCGCTACATCGTGCCCCAGGGCAGTCCCATGGCCGGTATCGGCAATAACTTCCAGGTGGGCTCGTTGAGCAACTGCTTTGTCGTGGGCCTCGACGGCGAGCCCGACAGCTACGGCGGCATCCTCAAGATCGACGAGGAGCAGGTGCAACTCATGAAGCGTCGCGGCGGTGTGGGCCACGACCTGTCGCACATCCGCCCCAAGGGTTCTCCCGTGAAGAACAGCGCGTTGACCTCGACGGGCCTGGTGCCCTTTATGGTGCGCTATAGCAACAGCACCCGCGAGGTGGCCCAGGACGGTCGCCGCAAGGCAAGCCCTATCACCAGCAATATCCTGTTGACAGCGATAAGCCCGTCTATGAGCAGGAGACCGACGCCGCACGCCTGTGGGCCAAGATCGTCCACAACGCCTGGCGCAGCGCCGAGCCCGGCATCCTCTTCTGGGACACCATCACCCGCGAGTCGGTGCCCGACTGCTATGCCGACCTGGGCTTCAAGACCATCTCGACCAATCCCTGCGGCGAGATTCCCCTGTGCCCCTATGACAGCTGCCGCCTGATCGCCATCAACCTGTACAGCTATGTGAAGAACCCGTTCACGCCCGAGGCCACGTTCGACTATGACCTGTTTGCCGAGCATGTGGCATGCGCCCAGCGCATGATGGACGACATCATCGACCTGGAGATGGAGAAAATCGAGAAGATCCTCGACAAGATCAAGAGCGACCCCGAGACCCAGGAGGTGAAGACCACCGAGATGAACCTGTGGAACAAAATCCGCACCAAGACGCTCAAGGGGCGCCGCACCGGTGTGGGCACCACGGGCGAGGGTGACATGATCGCCGCTATGGGCCTGCGCTACGGCACTCCCGAGGCCACCGAGTTCTCGGTGAGCGTGCACCGTGCCCTGGCGCTGGCAGCCTACGGCTCGTCGGTACAGATGGCCAAGGAGCGTGGCGCGTTTGAGATCTATGACGCCAAGCGCGAGGAGAACAATCCCTACATCAACCGCCTGCGTGAGGCTAAGCCCGAATTGTATGAGGAAATGGTGAAGTATGGCCGCCGCAACATCGCCTGCCTGACCATTGCTCCGACGGGCACCACCAGCCTGCTGACGCAGACGACCTCGGGTATCGAGCCCGTGTTCATGCCCGTGTATAAGCGTCGCCGCAAGGTCAACCCCAGCGACAAGGACGTGCATGTGGACCTCGTTGACGAGAACGGTGACTCGTTTGAGGAGTTCATCGTCTATCACCACAAGCTGGTGACTTGGATGAACATCAACGGTATCCCCGTTCGCCGCGACTACACCCAGGAGGAGCTCAATGCCATCGTTGAGCGCTCGCCCTACTACAAGGCGACCGCCAACGACGTTGACTGGGTCAACAAGGTGAGGATGCAAGGCGAGGTGCAGAAGTGGGTGGACCACAGCATCAGCGTCACTATCAACCTGCCCAACGACATCAGCGAGGAGATGGTGGGCAAACTCTATGTCGAGGCATGGCGCAGCGGTTGCAAGGGCTGTACCGTCTATCGTGACGGCTCGCGCACCGGCGTGCTCGTGGCCCTGAGCGACAACGACAAGAAGAAGGAGAAAGAGAAGGAGAAAACCGCCAACGAGGAGAGTGC
>CACYSG010000112.1 GCA_902776955.1 uncultured Bacteroidales bacterium
GCCATCGAGTAGAGGTAAGGCATCATGCGGTAGCGCAGCTTGTGGTAATAGACGATGCTCTCATAGGCGGGATGGTCTTCGGGTGCGATGTTGAACACCTCGCGCAGGGGCCACTGGCCATGGGCACGGTACAGGGGGATGAAGCAACCGAATTGGTTCCAGCGGGTTTGCAGTTCGCGCCATTCGGTCAGGTCGCTGTTCTCACGGCCCGTTTGGTCAAACTCTTGCTGAGCAGCGACATACCGGTTCTCGACACAGAATCCACCCTGGTCCATGCCCCAGAAGGGGATACCCGACATCGAGAAGTTCAAGCCAGCCGTCATCTGGGCACGCATGTCCTCCCAGCGGGTGCCGATGTCGCCGCTCCAGGTGGCGGTCGAGTAGCGCTGTTCGCCGGCAAAACCGCTGCGGGTCAACAGGAACACGCGCTTGTTGTTACCCGTGGCACGCTGGCCGGTATAGATAGCGTCAGCATTGACGATGGAGTAGGCGTTGAAATATTCGGTCGAGCTGCCCAATGCGGTGGGACCGGACAGGGCCTTGCGGTACCACATGGGGGTACAGTCGCGTATGTTGGGTTCGCTGGCGTCCATCCACCAGGCGTCGATGGCATAGTTGTATTTCTTGTACAGGTTGTCGTTCATCTGTTTCCAGAACAGTTTGCGGGCACCGGCGTCATAGGCATCATAGAACGAACCGCGGAATCCCAGCCAGTCGTGGATGTCGTCAACGATGGCTTGCTTGTAAATCCAGCCTTTGGCGTCAAGCGCCTTGTAATTGTCAACGGTCTCATAGAACTTGGGCCAAACGCTGATCATGAAGCGGCCGCCCATGGCGTGCACCGAGTCGAGCATGGCCTGTGGGTTGGGGTAGCGCGAGGCCTCAAAGGTGTGGTCGCCCCAGTTCTCTAGTTTCCAGTAATTCCAGTCCTGCACAATGTTATCGACGGGGATGCGGCGGTTGCGGAACTCGGCAAGCGTCTGCTCGATGTCTTGCGAACTCTTGTAGCGCTCGCGGCTCTGCCAGAAGCCCAGCACCCACTTGGGATACAACGAAGCCTTGCCCGTGAGGGTGCGGTAACCCGAGATGATTTCGTCAAAGTTCTGACCGGCGATGAAGTAGTAGTCCATGTCGCGGCTCATCTCGCTCCACACGGTGAGTTGCTCACGCTCGGCAGCGTTGCGGGGTGCCGACACGCGCAGTCCGCAATAAGACACGTCGCCGTCGGGTTGCCACTCGATGCGCAGCTGCGTCTTTTTGCCTGAAGGCACCTGGGCGGTAAATTTCCATGCGTTGGGGTTCCATGCCGTGCGCCAGCGCTCGGGAACCACTTCCTCGCCGCCAATGTACACCTTGATGTATCCTGCATAGTAGAGAATGAACTGGCGCAGCGTCTCGCTCACGCGGCCCTTGGGCTCGATGAAGCCTTCATAGACCACCGTCGCGCCGTTCAGGGCAAAACCCTGCGGCAGGTTCTTGATGCCGCCGGGCTCGGTCAACTTGCCCAGTTCCGACCCTGCGGGCATGTCAAACTCAAAATAGAGGGAATCCTCGCCGCGCACCAGGCGCCCTCCGTTCTTGTCGGTATAGGTGCCCGTCAGGCTGCCTTTCTTGCCGTGCTTGTCATAGAGGTTGAAGGCACGGTTGAGCTGCAGGTAGTCCTCGGGGTTGCCAAAGCGGCAATAGCTGTAGCTGTCCCACAGAATGCCGTAGCCGTTGGTGCTCAGCACCATGGGAACGCTCACCTTGGTATTATACTGGAACAGGTCCTCGTTCTTGCCCTTCATGTTGAGTTCGCCCGACTGGTGCTGGCCCAGGCCATAGAGCGCCTCATCTTGGTTCTCAAACTTGAGCGTCCAGGTCAAGCCCTTGCTCTGATCGTCGGTCAGGGTGCCGACGCCGATTTCGCGCTCGGGCACCTTGAATGGCTTGAACGACTTACCGCCCACGGCCTCAGTCGCCAGCACCTTCCCATTAGCGTCGGTAAACTTGATGCGGCCGTCGGCCTTGTTGACGGTAGCCGTCACGTTCTTGGCCTTGATGCAATAGCTGTCGCCATTGTCGGTGACCGTGAACTTGGGCTTGGACGTCTGCGGCACAATCATCAGGCTGGTCGGCTTGGCCGGCAGCTGTGCCTCGCAGGTGGCCTGCACACGCACGATGTTGTCGTTCACCACTTGCAGGCGTACCACGCGGGCGGCACCTGCCTGAGCATTCTCGATGTCGATGGTCACGAAGTTGCCTTCGGTCTTGATAGCGGCCTGTGCCACAATGGCATACAGCGCCAATGCCGTTATCAAAAACAGTTGTGTGGCTCTTTTCATTTTTAAATTACACTATAATCGTAATAAAGGGACAAATATACCATTAAATTCCGAGAAATCCCGCATATCAGACGTTATTTATCTTTAATTTACCCAAATCCTTGCTTCCCACAACCGGCATCGTGGCCACTCAGGTCAATCGGTAGTCTTTCCATTCAATTCCGGCATGTAGCAGGTGTTTGCGGTAATCGTCTTCAAAGGATTCCCGTTGATGATGCACACAACGAGGGGCATTCTAAATAACTAGCCGGTCTCGACTTCTTTTTTTCGGTTATTGTTTTTATTGTTTTGAAATAATGTTTGATTTTTGTTTTTTATCACTAACTTTGCCTCACGGAAAACCATTATAAACTATTTTTTAATAATCAATAACATCATGAAGAAATTTAGCTCTTTTTTAATCGTATTATTGTTGATGCTGGCCTCATTCACTGCTG
>CACYSG010000113.1 GCA_902776955.1 uncultured Bacteroidales bacterium
TGGTGCATCGCCCCGCGCCTCGATCAACATGGCACTGGCATCCAGGGCTTATGCCTTCCTGCGCAACCGCGGTTATGTCATCCCCGAGGATGTGCGCGCTGTTTGCCACGACGTGATGCGTCATCGCCTGGGCCTGACCTATGAGGCCGAGGCCAACAACATCACCAGCGACGAGATCATCAGCAACATCCTGGACAAGATTGCAGTGCCTTGATTTTTCAAGCCGCATCGTGCGGCTTGAAAAAGTTTAAAGTTTAGGGTTTAAAGTTTAAAGGGGTCTAGAACATCTAGATTATCTAGAGCATCTAGGGACTAGAAACTAGGGACTAGGGACTAAGGACTAGAAACTACAATGGATACCAACGAACTGCTGCGCAAGGTCCGCAAGATTGAAATCAAGACCAAGGGCCTGTCGCAGAACATATTTGCTATGTCAAGGTCTATGAGGAGGAACGCGAACTCACCGTGATGCTGCTCGTTGACGTGAGCGGCAGCAAGGACTTCGGTGCCGTAGGTGTCGCCAAGCGCGAGATGATGGCCGAGATAGGTGCCACCATCGCTTTCTCGGCTATCCAGAACAACGATAAGGTGGGTGTCATCTTCTTCAGCGACAAGGTGGAGAAGTTCATCCCGCCCAAGAAGGGCCGCAAGCACATCCTGCTGGTCATCCGTGAGTTGCTGGATTTCCAGCCGACAGGCACCGGCACCGACATCAATAGGGTGCTGGAGTACATGACCAGCGCGTTGAAGAAGCGTTGCACCACCTTCCTGGTGAGTGACTTCATCGACGAGCACGACTACAGCAAGTCGCTGTCGATCGCCAACCACAAGCATGACGTCATCGCCGTGCAGGTGTTTGACAAGCGAGAAGCCCAATTGCCCGATGTGGGGCTGATGCGCGTGCGCGATGCCGAGCGTGGGACGTCCAGGTGGGTCAACACGAGCAGCAAGCGCGTGCGCGACGCCTACAGCCGCTGGTGGTATAACCAGCAACAGGCGGTCAACGGCACCCTGCAGCGCTGCAACGTCGACCTGGCCACCGTGGCTACCGACGAGGATTATGTCACCGCCCTGATGGGCCTGTTCAAGAACCGAGGAGTCAGGAGCTAAAGACCTTAATGTCCATCAAAGACCTTAAGGCCCTCATAAAAAAACAAAGAAAAGAAAATGTCACAGAATGTGAGACATATCGTGATGGCCGCCGTGGTGCTGCTGGCGACAGCGGTAACGGCAACAGGCGGCAATGTCACGTTTAAAGCCAAGCTAGACAGCGCTACGCTGCTCATGGGCAAGACCACGGCCCTGCATCTTGAGATCACTCAGGACAAAGACGCCCGCGGCTTCTTCACCAATGAGCAGGCCGACACGCTGAGTGCGATGATTGAGATTGCGGCACGCACTACCGCCGACACCACCGACTTGGGCAATAACCGCATCCAGATCAACCGGGACCTCATCATCCAGAGCTTTGATTCGGGCATGTGGATCATCAAGCCCATTGCCTATGTGGTCAACGGCGATACAGCCTACTGCAACCAGTTGTCCCTAAAGGTCCTGCCCGTGGATGTGAGCCAGATGAAGGACATCCACGACATCAAGCCTGTCGAGGAAGTGCCGTTCAACATGTTTGACTGGCTGCCCGACTACTGGTGGGCATGGCTGCTCGCGCTGTTGCTCATCGGCGGCGGCATCTGGGCTTACCACAAGTATTATAAGAAAGGCATCAATCCGTTGAAGCCGAGCCGTAAGCGCCTGCCGCCCTATGAGGAGGCGATGATCAACCTGCAGAACCTCAAGGCAGCCCAATTGTGGCAGCAAGGGCAGGAAAAGGAGTATTTCACGGGCCTGACCGATATCCTGCGCGTGTATATTGACCGACGTTTCCACATCAATGCCGTGGAAATGACGTCGTCGCAGATTATCAACACCTTGAAGGAAAACAAGGAGACCAAGGCCGTCAACGAGCAACTGGAGATGATTCTCGAGGTTGCCGACATCGTGAAATTTGCTAACGCCCGCCCGCTCGCCGACGACAACGAGGTGGCCTATCAGCGCGCCGTCAACTTTGTCGAGGCCACGCGCCCCGTTGAACAACCCGAAAACAAGGAGGAGGTGAAGAAATGATGAATCTTGCTCATCCCGGATGGCTGTGGTTGCTCCCCGTGCTGATCATTCCGCTCATCGCATGGTATATCTACAGCCAGGACAAAAACGAACCCGAAATGAACGTGTCGTCAACGCGTGCGTTCGACGGCTTGGGAACGAGCTGGAAGGTGTGGGCCAAGCACTTGTCCTTTGCCCTCAAGATGGCGGCCCTGGCCTGCCTCATCGTCATCCTGTGCCGCCCGCAGACCCGTGACAGCTGGTCGACGAGCGACGTTGAGGGTACCGACATCGTCCTTGCCCTGGACGTTTCCACCAGTATGCTGGCCAAAGACTTCAAGCCCAACCGCTTTGAGGCGGCCAAGCGGGTGGCAACCAAGTTTGTTAGCGGCCGCGACCACGACAACATCGGTCTGGTGCTGTTTGCCGGCGAGAGTTTTACCCAGGTTCCCATGACCATGGACAACGCTACGCTGGTCAACGCCATCGGCCAGACCGAGATGTTCACCCTCGAGGACGGAACGGCCATCGGTGACGGCATCGCCACGTCCATCAACCGCATCCGTGACGGCAAGGCCAAGAGCAAGAGCATCATCCTGCTCACCGACGGCTCTAACAACACGGGTGTTGTCGCCCCCAACACGGCTGCCGACATCGCCCGCAAGTACGGTATCAAGATATACACCATCGGCGTGGGCAGCAACGGCACTGCCGACTATCCCGCTGCCATCGACTATGCCGGTAACATCCAGTACCAGCGCATGCCTGTGGTGATCGACGAGGCTACCCTCAAGAACATCGCCGCCACCACTGGCGGTAAGTACTTCCGCGCCACCTCGAGCAGCGTGTTGAG
>CACYSG010000114.1 GCA_902776955.1 uncultured Bacteroidales bacterium
GGCGGGAAACAGGACTGACGCTTGCCACTGATATAGTCGCTGATGAGATAACCCGGACGCGACAACAACTGCCACGCGGTGTTAAGCAGGGAACGAGTTCCCAAGCCCCAAATGTCCATCACGCTCTGCCGAACACTGCCCCAACCGATGCGACCCACGCTGGCACGTTGTGAACAACAGGGACAATAATTCCCGATGAATTCCATTCCGCAGTTATTGCAGCGATGACTCTCATCACTCATGTGGAAGTTCATCGGATGCTGTTGCCACTGCCTGAAACGTTCATATTTTTCTTTAAGTTGTCCCATATTCATTGAGTTATGGTATATTAAACGTGCAAAAATAACACTCTTTTTGCCATTAGACGCAACTAATGTCCAAAAACCTACAACAAAAAACCAAAAAACTGAAACTAGGGACAATAAACTAGAAACTTCTTCGTATCTTTGCAAGTTGAAAACCATCTTATACCGTTTTTTATATGGACGTGAAACAATCAATGCGCGAAATACTGGAGGCCGAGAGCAAGGCCGTCCTGAACATACCCGTCACCGATGCCTATGAGGAAGCGGTGACTCTCATTGTCGAACAAGTGAAACACGAGGGTGGTAAGCTCGTCACCTCGGGAATGGGCAAGTGCGGACAAATCGCCGACAACATCGCCACCACATTCTCTTCGACGGGAATCCCAGCCATCTTCCTCCATCCCAGCGAGGCACAACACGGCGACCTGGGAGTGGTACAGCCCCACGACGTGCTGTTACTCCTCTCCAACTCGGGTCGAACCAACGAAATCTGCGCACTCGTCAAACTGGCACACAACCTCTACCCCCAACTCAAGATTATCGTCATCACCGGGAACAAGGACAGCGAACTCGCCAATCTGGCCGACATCTGCCTGTGGACCGGCAAGACCCAGGAGGTCTGCCCCCTGGGACTCACTCCCACCACCTCGACGACGGTGATGACCGTCATCGGTGACGTGCTCGTGGTCAACACCATGCGTGCCACGGGATTCACACGCGAGGACTATGCCCTGCGCCACCACGGCGGCTACCTGGGCAGCATCGCTAAAGGCACCAAATATTAAGGTCTCCCGTAATATCCGTTCTCTCCGTAATATCCGTAATATCCGTCCCACCCGTCCCACCTGATAAAAAGATGAACGCTCTTCCCATCACCGTCGCGATGCCGCGCCTCAAGAACGACATGACCATCGCCCGCGCGCACATGGCCACCAGCGGCACCTTGCCCACGACCAAAGGCCTGGACGACAGCATCGTCACCGAGATGCAGATGTGCTACATCGAGTTCCTCATCAGCAACAACCGCATCGTTGAGGCCGAACAGATGGTCGAGGAATTCATCTATGACGACGACCGCATGATGGGACTGCCCGAGCTCTATGCCGCATGGCTGTGGCTCGCGCGCATGGCACTCCTCGTGGGCGACGGCAACCCCTCGCTGTCACTGGGCGCTGCCGAGAACGCGCTGCTGGTGCTCTCGGGACACCAGGGCAAGAAAACCGAGGACTTCAACGCCATCGTGGCGGTATTGCTCTACAACCTTGCGATCGCCCACCACGACATGGGAGACAACAGCCGCGCGGCCAAGGAACTCACCAAGGCCCAGCAACTGCTCGAACGGCTCGCCAAGCGCAACGACACCCGATTCTCGGCGCTCCTGCTCATGGCCGTCGAGGCCTCCACCGAGGTCATCAAGTCCAAGACCAAGCAGATGAACGTCCTGGCACACTACCAGAGCGCCAGCGAGCTATACATGAGCGAACTCAACAGCGGCGATGCCAACGCCACCCGATCGGCCATGCAGGGACTGGTCGACACCCTGGGCAAGGAGGGGGACATCATGCTCGAGATGGGAAACAGCCGCAATGCCGTCAAGTATTACACCAAGGCGCTGCGATACCAGAAGAAACTGGGCAACCGCATGGGGGAACGCGACCTGAAACTTTCCATCGGCCTGGCCAAGGCACTGATGCGACTCATCAACCGACGGGCAGCCGCCGAGCAACTGCTACGCTCGCTGCTGCCACTGGCACAACGGCTCGACGCCACTGCCGAAGTTACCGAAATTCAAGACCTACTTAATAACAAGAACAAAAACGTGAACATCATGACACTGCTCAAAAGCATCTTCACCGCGGCACTCATCATCGTGGGAACACTGGGCATGCAAGCCCAGCTCATCGTGGGACACCGTGGCTCACAATGGGGCGTAGAGAATACACGCGCGGCCTTCATCAACGGCGCCAACGCCGGAGCATGGGCTCTGGAATGCGACATCCGCGTCACGGCCGACGGCACCTTCGTCATTAGCCACGACAACACCTACAAGCGACTGGGCGGACCCGAGAGCAAGATCGCCGACATGACCACCGAGGCCGTCCTCTCCACACGCCTCACCAGCAAGCGGCACGGCATCACCTATGCCGGAACGCCCTGCACACTGGGAGAATTCCTTGACATCTGCAATGAGTACAAGGTTATCCCGGTCGTCGAGATCAAGGTCTGCACCAACATCCACAGCAACACCGACGCCGAGAACGAACCCGTCTTTGACGGCATCCCCGCCCTCATCAACCTCATTGACCAGAA
>CACYSG010000115.1 GCA_902776955.1 uncultured Bacteroidales bacterium
GAGTGGCCGCTCTTAGTGGCAACATACTCCTCATCAAAGACTCGTTTCTTGGTCAAGTAGGGATAGAAGTAGGCTTTGGTTACCGTGTCGTTCAAATTCTGCGCCCAGCGCATGAAGTGGTCCACGGCGCGCTGAGGACGGTAAGCGTCGTAGATTTTCAGGCAATAGCCATGCTGCTTGAGGTCGTCGCTCACGGCACGCAGGCTGTCGGCTGCCTGGCGAGTCAACAATGCCACGGGCTGCTCATATCCGTCCATGCGTGCGCCCACAAAGTTGTAGGTGCCGTAATAGCGAATGTCCAGCATCGCGTCGGGCACGACATCGGTGATTGTGACAAACTGGCTCGAGTCCATCGTCGGGTCCAGCACCTGAGCTACATTCTGGGTACTTTTACAACCCGTTAACATGCCAATGGTCATCAGCAGACCGGCGGCGAGAAATAGTCTATATCTTTTCATAAACTCCTGTATTAATGCAATAACACCGCAAAATTAAGGAATTATGACAAAATATTGAACATGAATGTCCATGAAATCCCACGAATGTCCAAATATTTAATTATTCATGACCATTTATGGATATTTACGGTCATTCGTGTTTTTCTATGAAGAAAAAGAGGGCGGGTGCCGTTGTGTGGCGCCCGCCCTGATTTGTTGATGGGTGTTGTGGTTTACTTCTCGAGTTCCTTCTTGATGCGCTCGGTCAACATGGGAACAATCTTGTGGAGGTCGCCAACGATGCCCAGGTCAGCCACGCTGAAGATGGGGGCGAACTTGTCCTTGTTGATGGCGATGATGAAGTCGCTCTCTTCCATACCGGCAAGGTGCTGGATGGCACCGCTGATACCGCAAGCCATGTAGAGTCCCGGACGGACGGTCTTACCTGTCTGACCTACCTGTACCTCGTGGGGCATCACGCCGTTATCAACCATAGCACGCGACGAAGCCACCTGTCCGCCGAGGACGTCGGCGAGTGCCTGCAACTTGTCGAAGCCTTCCTTGTCATGGACGCCACGGCCACCGCTGACGAGAATCTTTGCCTCGCTGATGTCGGCAACAGTCTTGTCGGCCTTGATGGTCTTGACGAGTTTTACCTTGAACTTGCTGGCGTCGAACTTGGGAGCGAAGTCGGTTACCACGCCCTGACGGCCCTCCTGGCGCTGCATCTTCTGCATCACACCGGGACGCACGGTTGACATCTGCGGACGGTTGTTGGGGCAGATGATGGTTGCCATCAGGTTGCCGCCGAATGCGGGACGCGTCATGCGGAATTCGGGCTCGTTGTCCTTATCGGGCTCGATGTCGAGCTTGGTGCAGTCGGCAGTCAGACCCGTCTTGAGGCGGGAAGCGATGCGGGGAGCCAGGTCGCGGCCGATGGTGGTGGCACCATAGAGCACGATGCTGGGCTTGCGCTCCAGAATAATCTGGCCAACGGCCTGTGAGTACTGTTCACTGAGGAAGTCCTTCAACTCGGGGGCATCGACCACGATAACCTCGTCGGCACCGAACTCGATGAGCATCTGTGCCTTGTCCTTGATACCCTCGCCCAGGAGCATGGCTACCACCTTCTCGCCGAGGGCGTCGGCCAAGTCGCGGGCCTTACCTAAAAGTTCGAGTGCAACGGGCTGGATAACTCCTTCGCGCTGCTCAGCAAAAACGAATACGTTCTTATAATCTTTCTTATCCATAATATTCTGTTTTTTTCAGTTTTCAGTTTTATCAGTTGTCAGTTGTCAGTGTTTGCGGATGCCGCTGAAAACTGAAAACTAGAAACTGAAAACTGACTATCCCTTTTAGATAATGTGTTTAACTTTGAGTTGGTTAACAATCAGCTCGACAGCCTCCTCGGGGGTCACCTCGTGAACCTCGCCAGGAGCCTTCATGGCCTTGGGGAACGACTTGAACACCTTGGTGGGCGAGCCGGCGAGACCGAGCTTGCCTTCCTCGACGTCAATCTTGTCGGCACTCCAAACCTCGACTTCCTTGTCGTAGGCTTCCATGATGCCGCTGACGCTCATGTAGCGAGCCTCGAAAGCCGAAGCCAGCACGGTCAACAGGCACTTGCCCTCGACCTCGAGCACCTGGATGCCGTCCTCGTTCTCCTTGTCGACCTGCAGGTTGCCGTTGGGCAGCAACTTGGCGTCGGCGACGTAGGTGATCTGGGGCAGGTCGAGATGCTCAGCGAGCTCGGGACCCACTTGGGCGGTATCACCATCGATAGCCTGACGGCCGGCGATGATGAGGTCATAGTCCAGTACACGGCACAGGCCGGAGAGGGCATAGGAAGTTGCCAGTGTGTCGGCACCGGCGAACTTGCGGTCACTGAGCAGGATGGCGCGGTCGGCACCCATAGCGAGGGCCTCACGCAGCATCACGTCGGCTTGTGGCGGTCCCATCGAGATGACGGTGACATTGGCACCAAACTGGTCCTTGAGCCTCAGAGCGAGTTCAAGGCCGCCCTTGTCATCGGGGTTCATGATGCTGGGAACGCCTTCACGAATCAAAGTACCCTTCACGGGGTCAATCTTGACAACAGTGGTATCGGGAACTTGTTTTACACAAACTATAATGTTCATAATTGA
>CACYSG010000116.1 GCA_902776955.1 uncultured Bacteroidales bacterium
GAAGACCAGCTCGACGCCGTCCTGGTGGACTCCACCCACCAATACGTTGACCAGATCAGCCACAAGGACCATAACTTCATCGTCTTCCACATGAAGGGGTCTCACTTTGATTACAGCAAGCGCTATCCACAGGAATATGCCCGTTTCACCGTAAATGACTATCAATCCGAGCCCGAGAGCCACCGCGGCATCCTGTCATCTTATGATAACTCCATCCTCTACAATGACTATATCGTGAAACGTATCATCGATTTGTTCAAGGACACCGAATCGATTATAGTCTATCTCCCTGACCATGGACAAGTCATGTACCGCAATAAGAAGGATCCCGATTACTATGCCCACGGCAGGAAAGCCGACCCCGTGGATTACGCCTACGGCATTGATATCCCCTTCTTTATCTACGCTTCGCCATTATACCAGCAGAAGCATCCCCAGATCATGGAGCGCATCAAGTACCGCCAGGACAACCCCACGGTTTGGAACAGCGATTACCTGCCCTATTTCTTCATGGATCTCGTTGGAGTCAAAGACATCAACGGTGAAAACGTCCACTCCAAATCACTCCTAAACTAGAAGAGGAAAAACCGCCCTCCCTGCGCCCCCCGCCGGCGCACCCGCCAGCCCGGGGCACCCCCCGGGGACGGTTCTGCTGGATGAAAAATGCCTGCATTTTTCGGACTGCAGAACCGTCCCCCCGAACCCCCGAAAAAAAACCGAAAAAAAACCCGAAAAAAAAACCGCCCTCCCTGTAACAAATGCACCCCTCACCTCCGCAATCTCCGTTATCTCCGTCCCCCGCAACTCCCAAACCGTCAATCCATTTTTTTGATTTCTCGGCCGTTAGGCCGATTAAAAACGCCCACCCTCAAGCACAAGTTAAATTCGTGAAATTCGCATTAGCCCCGCAGGGCTAGGGGGTTATCTCTTGTAGATGGCGGTGAACGTGCGGCCGCTGGCGGTGCCCAGGCGGCGCGCCGAGAAGAAGCGGCCGTACTCGCAACGCGAGCAGTGCTGTGACACGACAATCTGGTCGGCAGCGAGGCCAGCAGCCTCCAGGACAAGACGGTTGGCGGCGCGCAGGTCGATGTGCGCCTTGCCAGTTTCCTGATTGCGTCGCACGATGGCTTCCGGGGCAAAACCCGCCTCCTTAAAGGCTGCGACCACCTCGTCGCCCACCTCAAAACACTCCTGGCAGATACTCGGTCCCATAGCCGCCTGTATGCGGTCGGCCCTGGCGCCCTGTCGGCACATCTCTTCAACCACGGCGCTAGCGATACGGCCCACGGTGCCACGCCAGCCCGCATGGGCCACGCCAATGACACCCGCTTGCCCGTCAACGAGCACGATGGGCACGCAGTCGGCGGTATTCACCCCGATGACCACGCCCTGGAGCGACGTCACCAGCGCATCGACGCCCTCGAGGGCCGTCTCCTGCTTGTCGATATCCATCGTGCGGAATTGCTCGTCTATCACCGCAACGCGGCACGAGTGGGTCTGCCGAGGCATCACCAGGTCGTCCAAATCCACGCCCAGCTGCATCGCCAGCGTGATGCGCGAGTCCAGCACACGCAAGGCGTCATCGCCCACATAGTCACACAGGTTCACACCCGAATAAGGGTTGCGGCCATCCACCTGGCCTCGCAGGGTCGAGAAGGCCTCCACGCCCTCAACGGGACGTCCAAATTCCAATTTTTCCAGTTCCATCATGATGACAAAGGTAATAAATTTTGCTGAAACCGAGAAAACGAACTATCTTTGCATCATGACACTGAACTCCGCCAACATCGTCAATTACAAGAATATCGCCGAGGCGCGCCTCGACTTCTCGCCCAAGCTGAACTGCCTCATCGGCAACAACGGCCAGGGCAAGACCAACGTGCTCGATGCCATCTACTACATGAGCATGTGCCGCTCCTATGCCGCGGCCAACGACAACAGCGCGGTCATTCGCCATGGCGAGCCCTACATGATGCTACAGGGCAGCTACACACGCTGCGAGACGCCCCTCGACATCAGCATCGCCCTGCAGCGCGGCAAGCGCAAGGTGGTTCGTCGCGACGGCAAGGAGTACCAGCGCCTGAGCCAGCACATCGGTCTGCTGCCCGTCGTCATGGTATCGCCCATGGACTGGGACCTCGTCCGTGGCAGCGGCGAGGAACGGCGACGCTTCATGGACCTCATCATCTCGCAGAACGACAGCGAGTACCTCGATGCGCTCATCCGCTACGGCAAGGCCGTTGAGCAACGCAACGCCATGATCAAGCGGGAGATGCGCGACCCCTTGCTCTATGAGACCGTCGAACACGAGATGGACATCCATGCCACCTTGATACACCAGCGTCGCAGCAACTGGGTCAAGCAGTTCCTCCCCATCTTCATGCACTATTACAATGCCGTG
>CACYSG010000117.1 GCA_902776955.1 uncultured Bacteroidales bacterium
AAGCCGTGACTATATCTTCCTGTTGGGCTATGTCGAGAACAAGCAAGAGGAGAAATTCATCGCTCCGCAGGTCATCAACAAGACACAGGCCAAGGCTATGATGGCACGCTTCGACACCAGCGAGAAGGTGGACGCTGCCTTTGCCGAACTGTGCAACTATTGGGACAACCTGCTCAACATCTACACGGCAAACACCAGTAACGATAAACTCGACCGCATGGTCAATATCTGGAACCAATATCAGTGCATGGTCACCTTCTGCATGTCACGCTCGGCCTCTTTCTTTGAGAGCGGCATCGGACGCGGCATGGGATTCCGCGACAGCAACCAGGACCTCGTGGGCTTTGTACACCTCATCCCCGAGCGCGCCCGTGAGCGCATCATCGACATCGCCTCGACGCAGTTCCCCGACGGCGGCTGCTATCATCAGTATCAGCCGTTGACCAAACGCGGCAACAACGACATCGGCGGCGGCTTCAATGATGACCCCTGCTGGCTCATCTTCGGCACCGTGGCCTATATCAAAGAAACGGGTGACTTCTCGATTCTCGACGAGATGGTTCCGTTTGACAACCAGCCGGGCACCGAGGTCACGCTGTTTGAGCACCTGCAAGTGTCCTTCAACCACGTGGTCAATAACCTGGGACCGCACCGTCTGCCTCTCATCGGCCGCGCCGACTGGAACGACTGCCTGAACCTGAACTGCTTCTCCTGGGACCCCAACGAGAGTTTCCAGACCACCGAGAACAAGACCGAGGGCTCACAAGCCGAGTCGTTGATGATTGCCGGCCTGTTTGTCGTGACAGGCAAAGACTACGTTGAATTGTGCAAGATTCTGCCTGACCACATCCAGACGATGCACAATCTCAATGCTATCGATTTTGCCGCCGAGGCCGACCGTGCCCAGCAGCATGTCGACCAGATGGTCGATGCCGTCAAGGCCCATGGCTGGGACGGAGAATGGTATCTGCGCGCCTATGACTTCTATGGCAACAAAATCGGCAGCGACGAGTGTGAAGAAGGCAAAATCTTCATCGAGTCACAGGGCTGGTGCACCATGGCGGGCATTGGTCTGGAAGAAGGGCTCGTGGAGCGTTCGCTCGACTCGGTGAAGGAACGCCTGGAATGCGAACACGGCATCGTGCTCAACAATCCCGCCTTCACCACCTATCATGTCGAGATGGGTGAAATCAGCTCCTATCCCGAAGGCTACAAGGAGAATGCGGGCATCTTCTGCCACAACAATCCTTGGGTCATCATCGGCGAGACGGTGGCTGGCCGCGGCGATGACGCTTGGAGCCACTACAAGAAGATTCTGCCCAGCTACGTCGAGGAGGACCGCCAGACGTTGCACAAGGTCGAGCCCTATGTCAACTGCCAAATGGTGGCAGGCAAGGACGCCTACCGTCCCGGTGAGGGCAAGAACTCATGGCTCACCGGCACCGCAGCGTGGATGTGGTATACCGTGTCGGAATTCATCCTCGGCATTAAGCCGCACTATGACGGTCTGATCATCGACCCGTGCCTGCCCAAGACAGCGCACGACTACACGGTGACCAGGCGCTTCCGCGGTGGGGAATATGAAATCCATGTGAGCAACCCCAAGGGCGTGAGCAAGGGCGTTGCCAGGATGACTGTTGACGGAATGCCGGTCGAGGGCGCTGTCGTGCCCGCACAACCCGGCAAGCACATTGTCGAGGTCGTCATGGGATAATCTCTTAATTCAATTCTGAAGTGTTAAACGCTTCAGAACTTGAAGGTTAGAGGTTAAAGTTCAGAGTTTAGAGAAGAAAATTTCTTCGAAATTTATTGATTTTTGCACTACTACAGTTAATGTCAGATTTCTCTAAACTCTTACTTACTCTAAACCTCAAGGTTTTAAAGTAGCATTGCCCCTTTAAAAACTTGAATCTTAATTGAAAAGTTGAACAACATTAACCATAACATATCAAAACGATGAAAAGAATCTCTCTTATCCTTGCAGCGATGATGATGCTGGGTTGCGGCACGATGAGTGCTTGGCAGGGTGACGTAGCAGTGCAAACGCCCAACACCCAGCTGGTGCTGCACGCCTATGAGGGCGGTGACCTGCGCATGGGTTACTACGGCAACAAGAGCGCCACACTGCAGCAACTGCGTGACGCTGGTGCCGACCTCAACTTCTCGGCGTTACCCGCATTCGGCACCGTGGATGCCATCCATCTGCCTGCCATCCAGGTGCAGCATGCCGACGGCGACCTGAACCTTGAGCTCAAGGTCACCGACTACCAAACGAGCAGCGACGACCGCTCGCAGCTTCACATTTTCACGATGACCGACAAACTGCTGCCCGTCACAGTGAAAGTGTTCTATAAAGCCTACAACGTGTGGATCAGCCACCTGCACGGCAACTGGGCCGCCGAGACCGAGCCCACGACCGAACCGCTCACCCAGGGCCTGAAGACCATCCGCAATACCGACGGCGCCCGCAACTCTCACATGGACGCTCCCGAGCTGATGATTTCGCTCGACGGTGAGCCGCAGGAGGCCACGGGTCGCGTCATTGCTGCCATCCTGTGCTGGAGCGGCAACTACGAACTCCGCATCAACACCACGGGCCATCGTCAGCACCAATTCTACGCCGGTATCGACCCCATGTCGTCGGAATATGTACTCGAGCCCAACGAACTCTTTGAGACCCCGCATCTAGCTCTCGCCTACTCTGAGGACGGCCTGGGAGGTGCCAGCCGCACCATCCATTGCTGGGCACGCACCGAGGGCATGTTCCACCGTGGCATGAAGACGGGCGACATCCTGCTCAACTCGTGGGAAGGCGTCGTGTTTGACATCAAGGAGGAGACCATGATCAACATGATGGACGACATCGCCAAGTTTGGCGGCGAACTGTTCGTGATGGACGATGGATGGTTTGGCGACAAGTATCCCCGCAACAACGACTCCTCGTCGTTGGGCGACTGGGTGGTTGACAAGCGCAAACTGCCCGGCGGCATCAGCACGCTCACCCAGGCGGCCCGTCAGCGTGGCATCAAGTTCGGCATC
>CACYSG010000118.1 GCA_902776955.1 uncultured Bacteroidales bacterium
ACCACTGGCGCGGGCGGTTTGGATAATGCCCACGTAGGTGATGTCGTGCGACATCATCGCGTCAAAGCGGATGCGCATCTTCTTGCCCTTGCTGCCGTCCACGTCGTGAGAGCGCAGGATGCCGTAGGTGATGGTGTTCTCACGAGCCTCGTCAGGCGTGGGAATACCAGTTGCATCAGTGCGAATTTCGTTACCGTTGATTAAGTAAACTCCTTGATTGATTAATTCTACCATGATAAAATTTTGAAAATGTTAATTGATATAGGGTTGTTAATTCAATATCGAGTGAATGAAAATAGTGAGCGCAACCATGTCGGCACTGCCGCCGGGAGAGATGTTCCGGGCGATGTAGTCGCGGTTCATCTGTGACATGGCTTGTTCGGTGTAGTTGTCGAGCAGTTCACGGGCCTCACGCTTGACTTGCTGGGCCTGGTCATAGCCCACGCGGTGGATGACGTTGGTGTCGTCCAGCTGGCTCATGATGAGCAGCAACAACCGGTGAGGGGCTGTCGTGGCGTCGTCGGCGAGGAAACCTTGATAGGCGGGCAGCCATTCGTTGAACAGTTGCGGGTAACCTGCCTTGGCCAGGTCGAGGGCTCCGGTCACGCGGTGGGCATTCACGGCATTGTTGCCGTGGGTGCCGGCCGTGGGAGAGAATTGCCCTGCCACCTGCATGATGAGTTCCCGCAGCTGCTTGCTGCCGATTCGCTCGTCGCGTGACGCACACCAGGCGGCCGCCAGTGCGGTCAGTCCCATGGAGAAAAGTGCCCCGCGGTGGGTGTTCACTCCACCGGTGGCCTTGAGCATGGCCTCCTCGGCCTCGATGCCGATGCGGCGAACCTCACAGGCATCGGGTATCTCGTAATTCTCGCCACAGGTGTGTCCGTAAACCGCCAGTTGGATGAAATAGGGCAACAGCGAAGTGATGCTCTTGTTCATTAACGCCAAATCCATGTCGCTGTGCGCGCCGTTGTCGTTGCGGTCCACTAGCCCGGGCTTGGGCGTGGTGTTGAGTTCGCAGCGCAGGGCATCACAGGCCAGATGAGCGATGAGGTAGGGATCGGTCGTCTGGGGCACCAGGGCCGAGGCCAGCGTGTATGAGCCGTCGGCCATTGATTGACGCACTCGGGACGCGCTCACGGGCGAGCCGTCAAGCACAAAGCGCTCGATGGCCTTCACCGCGATGCCATGCTGAGGTAACTGCTCCTGCATGAGCTCGTTGTAGCGTGCCGTCAACGCGTCGATGGGCTCGCTGCCCACATAGCGTGTGGTCACGCCCAGGGCGGGCGCGATGTGGCGTGCGAACAGGTCCAGGTCGAGCGTGATGTGGGTGTCGGTGGCGTCGGTCACCTGCTTGAGGAAGTAGGTGGGGAAGGTCAGGTCGCTGATGGCATAGTCACTGCCCTCGACGACAACCACATTGTCCATGTCCTCGCAGCCGGCTTGAATCATAGCCAAGCGCTCGGCATAGGAGAAAATGGAACGGTCCTCGCGCACGGCGATGACATAGAGCGTTGTCGCCTCTTGAGCCGCTTGGGCCACGAGGTAGCGGTGTCCCAGCGTGAACGGGTTGGCATTCATCACGATGGCCGAGGCACCGTCAGGGCGGTCACCGCGCATGCGACGCAGGTAGTCGGTGTAACGCCCGATGCCCTTCACGCCGTTCTCCATGAGGATGGCTTGAGGCGCGCGGGCGATAACGGTGAATCCCATGCTCTCAAAGATGGCGCTGTTGCCGGGCTTGGTGAACACCTTGACCGAATCGGCGCCCTGCTGGGTCGCCATGCCGATGAGATGGGAAATCAGGCGGTTGCTCAATCCCGTCTCACGGGCGGCCTCGCCCACGGCTATGCACTTGATGACGTTGCCCTGCAATCCTCCTCCCACGACAATGTTGCCGTCATCATCGGTGGCTACGGCATAGTAGTCCACGTCTTCAAGACGCAGACCGTTGTCGGCAAGGAAGCGCTCCACGCGGGTCCTGTTGGACTTGAGCGAGAGCGGCATGTCGCAGATTTCAAAGTTATCGTACATAGTCGTCAACCATTTGCTGGATGCGGGCCTGGAGCTCTTCTTGGGTGTGGCTGTGGTTGCGCATGCACCAGCGGGACTCGTGGTCACACAGCAGGCAACGGCGCGGTTCTCCACCCACCGTTTGGCGGCTGATGGGGGTGCCGTCGGCACTCATGACATCAATGTCGAACAGCCGCCCTAACGGGTGGCTGTCTTCGATATCACAAGTCACACGTTTGGCCTCGAGCGCCGGCAAGTCGGTGATGAGGTAAGCAGGGCGGTCACCGCAGCCTGTGCTGTCACCATCGAGTAGAGATTACGCTTGACGCTGCCGGGCATCACCACGGTGAGGCACACGAGGGTGCCGTCAGGGTGTTGCTGGAGTAACTGCTGTTGCAGCGCGTGACGGTTGTCACGGCTTTGCAGTAGGGCGTCGAGCGTAATCTCCATCGCTAGTGTTATAGGGTCAGACTAAATTAGGGGATTTAGCCTACGATGTTCTTGATAACGTCCTGTACCGAGCCGTCGCGGTTGAGCACGACGCCGACAACCTTGTCGCCGAAGGGCAGGGGAGCGGGATCGCCGATGATCTTGCGGGCCTTGGCAGCCAGATCATGGATGTCCACGATCTTCAAGCCGGCAGCCTCAAGACGCTCTTTTACCTCGGGACGGTTGGGGTTAACGGCGATACCGTACTCGGTAACGACAACGTCAACGTTGCTACCCGGAGTGATCAGCGTGGTTACCTCGTCAACGACGCAGGGGATGCGGCCGCGCAGCAGCGGGCATACGATGACTGACAGGGCGCTGTCCATAGCGGTGTCGGGGTGACCGCCGATAGCGCCACGGATGATACCGTCGCTACCAACGAGCACGTTCACGTTGAAGTTCACGTCAACCTCCAGGGCCGACAGGATAACGACATCCAGGAAGTGGGTTGCAGCACCCGGCTCCAGCATGGCGGCATACTCGTTGGCCGACACGCTCTTGTGCTTCGGGTCGTTCATCAGCGACTCGGCAGCCACCTTGTCAAACGACTGCACGTCGATGATGCGGTCGATGAGGCCCTCCTGATGCAGTTTCACCATGTGGCTGGTGATACCACCCAGAGCGTAGCTGGCCTTGATGCCCTTGTCGATCATACCCTGGCGCAGGTACTTGGTAACAGCCAGAGCTGCACCACCCGAGCCGGTCTGCATCGAGAAGCCGTTCTCGAAGTAACCGCTGTTCATGACCACCTTGGCAGCCTGCTTGGCGAGCAGGATGTCGCGCGGGTTCTTGGTGTCGCGGATGGCACCCGAGGAAATCTTGCTCGAGTCGGGATAGTCTACCAGGTCATCGGTCAGGATGATGGTCTTGTCGGCATACTTAGCATCGGGCAGGGCATAACCCAGCGAACCGCAGATGCTCTTGGCATTCGGGCTGGTCGAGTAACCGGCAGCGTTGCCCAGGGGGTCGGACGACGAGGCGCCCAGGAAGGCGACGTCGATGTGCAACTCACCGCTCTTGATGGCGTAGCCGCGCGAACCGTGTGAACGGAAGATGACGGGCTTCTCCATCAGGCCGTGCGATACCTCGGTAGCGAGGGCACCGCGCAGACCGCTGGTGTGCAACTGGGTGATAACGCCGTTCTTGATGTGCTCGATCAGGGGCTCATGCACGTCGATGAGGCTCGACGAAGCCAGCGTCAGGTTCTTGAAACCCATCTCGGCGAGCTTGGCGACAACCATGTTGATCACCTTGTCACCGCTGCGGAAGTGGTGGTGGAACGAGATGGTCATGCCGTCCTTGAGGCCGCTCTTCTTGATGGCTTCCTCGAGGGTGACGAGTTTACCGTTGGTGCGCTGC
>CACYSG010000119.1 GCA_902776955.1 uncultured Bacteroidales bacterium
ATGAACAAAAGCAGCCGATGGAATCGATTGCGAGCGCTGGCTGTGGTGCCCGTGATAGCATTGGCGCTGTTGGCCTTTGCCAACACCAAGAGTGTAGCAGCAGTAGTGACGGCTAATGGTCAGCAGGACCGCGCTGTCCAGTCAACAATGCAGTCGCCCGTGGCTGTCGAGCGGAATGCCGAGGCACAGGTTACCAATGAATCTAATCCCCAGTCCGAAACAATCTATAAATCTGTTGAGCAGATGCCCATGTTTCCTGGTGGTGAAGTCGAACTGATTAAATACCTGTCCCAAAACATCCAATATCCGCCCGAAGCCGCAAAGAATAATGTTCAAGGCCGTGTGATTCTTCAGTTTGTTGTTGACAAGACTGGTCAGGTGGGAGAAGTCAAGGTTGTCAGGTCGGTAAGTGAGGAACTTGATGCCGAGGCTGTTCGTGTGGTCAAAACCTTACCCAAGTTTGAACCTGGCCGCCAGGACGGCAAACCCGTAGCCGTGTGGTACACCCTGCCTGTCAGCTTCAACATCCGCAGCAGTGCCGATGTGCCCCAGCAAAATCCTTAAGTGATTAAAGTCTAAAAAGATACAGCACCGAGGCTCAACGCCCCGGTGCTCGTTTTTTGGGGTCTGCATCCAAGCGGGACGAATACATAAAAACCCTCGGTGCCATTACAACACTGAGGGTTTTATAACATATATATCGTCGCGGGGATTACGCCCCACGGAGCCAAAGGCTCGTTTAAATCTCTCTAAACTCTAACCACTAGACTCTAAACTTCAATTAATTGCCTTTCTCGGCAAGATTAGAATCAAGCGAATCTCTAAACTCTAACCACTAAACTCTAAACTTCTAAAATTGCCAGAAATGCTGGCAATTTTAGAATCAAGTGTCGATGGTGGCGTAGGTCGCGTTCTCCTCGATGAACTTGCGGCGGGGATCCACGTCCTCACCCATGAGCATCGAGAAGATGCGGTCGGCCTCAGCTGCGTCGCTGATGTTGACGCGCTTGAGCAGGCGGTTGTTGGGATCCATGGTGGTTTCCCAAAGCTGCTCGGGATTCATCTCACCCAGACCTTTGAATCGCTGCACGGTGATGGCATCCTCGTTGCCGCCGGCATATTCATCGATGAACTTGCGCAACTGCGTCTCGTCCCAGCAGTACTCCTCGCGGTTGCCTTTCTTGGTGCGGGCGCGATACAGGGGCGGTGTGGCGATGTAGAGGTAGCCGTTCTCGATGATGGGTCGCATGCGGCGGAAGAAGAAGGTCATCAGCAGGGTGTCGATGTGCGCGCCATCGACGTCGGCATCGGTCATGATGATGATGCGGTGGTAACGCAGCTTGCTCAGGTTGGCCTCCTTGGGGTCCTCCTCGGTGCCGATGGTCACGCCCAGGGCACGGAAGATGGTGACAATCGAGTCGCTCTCAAACACCTTGTGGTCCATCGCCTTCTCGACGTTGAGGATTTTACCGCGCAGGGGCAGAATGGCTTGGAACTTGCGGTCGCGGCCCTGCTTGGCGCTGCCACCTGCCGAGTCACCCTCGACGAGGAAGAGCTCGCTCTCGGCGGGATCCTTCGACGAGCAGTCGGCGAGTTTGCCGGGCAGACCACCGCCAGCGAGCGGTGACTTGCGCTGCACCTTCAGGCGGGCGTTCTGTGCGGCATGGCGTGCCTGAGCGGCGAGGATGACCTTCTCGATGACGGTCTTGGCCTGGTTGGGATGCTCCTCCAGGTAGTTGTTCAAAGCCTCGCGCACGGCGGTCTCGACGGCGCCGATAACCTCGTTGTTACCGAGCTTGGTCTTGGTCTGTCCCTCGAACTGGGGCTCCAGCACCTTGACCGAGATGATGGCGGTGAGACCCTCGCGGAAGTCCTCGGGCTTGATTTCGACCTTGGCTTTCTCGAGCATCTTGTTGTCCTCGGCATATTTCTTCAAGGTCGAGCCCAGACCGCGGCGGAAGCCCGTCAGGTGGGTACCACCCTCAATGGTGTTGATGTTGTTGACAAACGAGTAGATGTTCTCGTTGAACGATGTGTTATAGGTCATGGCGACCTCAACGGGGATGTCGCCCTTCTTGCTCTTGATGTGGATGACGTCCTGGATGAGCGCCTCCTTGTTGCCGTCGATGTAG
>CACYSG010000120.1 GCA_902776955.1 uncultured Bacteroidales bacterium
GCCGCACTCGGTGAATGCCAGCAGCAGGCCATGCTCCTGGGCATAGGCGTCCAAGAAGTCCATATCGGCATTACACTGCTTGACAAAATCTTCTTCGGTGCCCCACTGATAGGCGTCAAGACCTAACAAATCAACACGCTCGTCACCAGGCCAACGGTTATAGAATTCCTGCGGATTGACACCCAAGTTGGGCGAGCAACTCCACACGATGGACGCGGATAGGCTCTTGTTGAGGTAATCTTGAGTAAGATTCCACAAGCGGAGGAAATCCTCGTCGGTGCAATTGCCCTTGCCCCACCAGAACCATCCGCCGTTGTACTCATGCCAGGGACGGAAGATGACAGGAACAGGACGGCCATTCTTGTCGGTGAGCGAGAGGATGAATGCCTCCACACGTTTGAGCCATGTCATGAACTTGTTGTGGCCCTTGCCGCCGGGCAGAATCTCCCTGACCGTGCTCTTGGGATCGAGGACAAGACCGAGCTGACCAGTCTTCTCAAGATAAGGCTTTGCTGCCTCAAACGACTGGATGTCGCTCTCAATCCAGGCCGTGGTGCCCAACATGGGATTGCGCGGATGCCATGACAGCGTTACGATACCGCCACGCTCATATTGCTTGATGATCTCTTCACGAATCCAATTGAACGGTACCGAATCCAGGTTCTTGTCGTCGCCCATCTCGATGCCGCCCAAGTCAAAGCCCATCACACCAGGGTAGTCGCCGACGAGGTCATAGGTGTCCGAACGGCCCTGTTCCCACTCCCAAGTGATGCCATAGAATGGGTCATCCTGATGGCCGTACATGATGCCGCGTTTTTGCAGCTTGGTGAGGCGCTCAATCAACTTTTGCGCCGGGGTTTTCTCCACTTTGGGCGCACGTGCTCCCGCCTGTGATGCGCAAACGACAAACAGCAGGGCGATAAGCAACAGTCTCTGTTTCATCATTTTCATTTTTATTGTTTTTTTTAGTTTCTAGTCCTTAGTCCCTAGTCCTTAGTTTCTAGATATTCTAGAACTTCTAACTCCTAACTCCTAATTTCTAATTCCTAATTCCTAATTCCTTATCTCAGTTCGAAGATGCGGCTGGCGTAGTCGCTGGCCAGGGGCACTTCAAGACCGATGTCCATCAGGAAGCGGCCAGTGAAGGTCTTGCCGTTGAGTTCGCATGGCTTTTGGCCCACCTTGATGTTCCGCTCGGTGATGGTGTAACTGCGTTTGGGATCAAGACCGGCAAGCTGGATGCGCGGCAGCGGCTGGTCAACGTAGTTGTCAACCTTGTAGACAAACCACACGGCATGGTCCATAGCATCGTTGCTGAACATGATGGACGAGACGCCTTTGCGGTTGTACGGCGAAATCAGTCGATACAGGTTGCCGGTCTGCACGACGGGGCGCAGCAACTTGTAGTCGGCAAACGCCTGTGTGCACTGGTCGTGCTCCTCCTGGCTCATGTGTCGCGGTTGCAGCTCCATGCCCAGACGTCCGCTCATGGCGACGTCGCAGCGGAACTTGATGGGAATGACACGGCCGCCCGTGTTCCAATAAGGTGAGCCGCCGATGTGCTGTGCCATCGCGTTGGCAGGGAAGAAGTAGGAGGTACCATACTGGATATAAACGCGCTGCAGGGCGTCGTTGTTGTCGCTCACCCAGAATTCGTCGAAGTAGGGCAGCAGGCCATAGTTGGCGCGGCCACCACCCGAGGCGCAGTCTTGAATGACCAGGTCGGGATACTTGGCGCGGATGCGCTTGAGCACGTTGATGAGTCCGCGGTGCCACAGGATGGAGATATTGTTCTGCTTGTCCTTGGGCAAGTATAGTGAGCCGTAGTTCTGAATCGAGGCATTGGCATCCCACTTGATATAAGCGATGTCAGGATTCTGAGTCATCAGGTTGTCCACGATGCCGAAGATGAAGTCCTGCACCTTGGGGTTGGTAAGGTCGAGCACAACCTGTGTGCCGCCACGCCCTTGTTTGAGTTCGCGGCCCTTGGTCTGGAGCATCCAGTCGGGGTGTTTCTCGTAGAGTTCACTCACGGTGTTGCACATCTCGGGCTCAATCCAGATGCCGAACTTGATGCCACGCTGACGGGCCGCCTGGGTGAGCGTGCTGATG
>CACYSG010000121.1 GCA_902776955.1 uncultured Bacteroidales bacterium
ATTTTCGCGTCGTTGCAGCAGTTCACGTCGATGGGCTTTGCCTCGGTGCTGATTTTCACGCTTGTGGGCTGGCTGGTGACCATGGTGATCCAGTCGAGTGCCGCGACGTTTGCCATCGTGCTGATTATGGCGGCCAAGGGTTGGATTTCGTTTGACATCGCCTGTGCGATGGTGCTCGGTGCAAGTATCGGTACCAGCATCACGCCGCTGCTGGCATCGCTGGGCGGTAATGCCGAGGCCAAGAAGGCCGCGCTGGGTCATGCGCTGTTTAACCTGTTCGGCGCCGTGTGGGTGCTCATCATTTTCCAGCCGTTCGTGTCGATGGTGACCTGGGTGGTCAAGGACCTGTTCGGCCTGGGCGACCCCTTGGCGTTGTACAACAGCGTGAAGGGTGGCGCCAGTGTCGAGGAAGGCGCGCTGATGCAGGAACAGGTGGCGATGTCGATAGGCATGACGATGTTCCATACCATCTTCAAGTTCTGTAACCTGTTGATCATGATATGGTTCACCAAGCTCTATGTCAAGCTGCTCAACGTGATCATCAAGAGCAAGAAGAAGGAGGACGAGGAGTTCCAGTTGAAGTATATCCAGGGTGGTCTCATGAGCGCCAGCGAGTTGAATATCGCACAGGCACAGCGCGAGATTCTCGTGTTTGCCAATCGTGTTGAGCGCATGCTCGGCATGGTCAAGGAACTCGTACATACCAAGACCGGTACCCCCGAGTTCAGCAAAATCCTGTCGCGTATCCAGAAGTATGAGGATATCACCGACAGGATGGAGTTTGAAATCGGAAGTTACCTGAACAAGGTGCTTGACGGACGACTCTCGAGCCAGGCCAAGTCGCGCACGGCGAGCCTGCTGAGCATCATCAGCGAACTCGAGAGCATCGGCGACAGCTGTAACAACATCGCCAAGGCCCTCGTGCGCAAGGAGGAGGCCGACGCTCACTTCAACGAGTACAACTACGCCAACATCGACGAGATGCTCAGGCTCGTCAGCGAGGCGATGACCAACATGCTCGCGGTCATCAGCGACATGGACAACATCTCGCCCGAGGACCTCATGCGCAGCTACAACAAGGAGCGCGAAATCAACAACTTCCGCAACGCCTGCCGCACCGAGAACATCGAGAACGTCAACCAGAAGAAGTACCCCTACAAGGCGGGCATCTTCTACATGGACATCGTCTGCGAGGCCGAGAAGTTGGGAGACTTCATCGTCAACGTTATCGACAGCATGGAGGAAATCATGCGCCGCAGCTCCTCGGTGACCAGCGGCATGGTGGTTGGAGAACTCAACCCCGAGAAGACCGCGATGTCCAGTTGATGACGCACCGCCCTGTGCGGGCTTGAATTGGCAAGTTAATTTTTCAACACATTATCAATCAACATCACCACATCGGTGATGTTGATTTTGTTATCACCGTTCATGTCGGCATTGGTGGTATTGATCTGGACCGAATCACTATCTAGTGTATAGTTGATCAGGAGGGTCACGTCGGCGATGTTCAGTGTGCCGTCATCATTGACATCACCCGCGAGCCCCGTGGTGCCCGGGACAAAATTGATGACCATGTCTTGATAGCTGTTGAATTGCAGGCCACGCACGTCCAGCAAGGCAATGTCAAAGTAGCCATCGTAGTTGCCATACCATCCCCAGTTCACGTGAACCAGTCCCTCCTCGTTATAGCCGTCGATAACGAACGAGTGACCGGCTGCTATCAGACCCACAGACGGATCAAATTTCACATAGACGCCTTGATAGTACAGGGGGCGCTGGTGGCTCAACTCGTTATAGACCATATCCATCCACTCGGGCTCGATGTAGTCGCTGCGCACGACGATGGAGGCATCCTTGCTGTAGCCGAAGTAGTTCTGTGCACCTGCCAGGCCGGAATGGTTGCTTGACCCTGACTCGTTGGTGGCATAGGTCATCCCGCTGATGAGTCCGCAGACGTAGGACAACAGCGCCACGGCGCGCCCCTGGGCCTCGGTGTACTGGCCCTCGGGGTAGCGTCAAAGCTGGCGGTGGCATTCTGGTCGCCAATCAGGAAGTTGGAAATGCCCGCAGCATGGGCGGGAGAACGGTAATAGCGGACGATTTGAGCCAGGGCGGTGGCCACACATCCCACACAGCAATGCACGACGTCGGGCGTGTAGTCGTCACAGATGACGCCATAGCCCGTGGGGCACCAGTAGCTGTAAGGCGCGTCCTGTCCCCATTGCGACGTGATCAGGGCATCGACTTTGGCAGGATACTTGGCGGGGTCGGGCAGGGTAGTGGTGAAACTCTGATTTCCGCTGGTGAGCAGGCGCGACACTTCCTCGATACTCGCGCAGTACCACTCAAAGCCCGGGTTGGCCTGAGTGGCATGCGACGGCTGGCCGTTGCCCACGGCCAGGACGGCCGGCAACTGGTCGTCGGCGGCAATCAAGGCAAAGTCGCCTCGCTGATTCTCGTACAGGGTGTAGGCGCTTGTGGTACGGGCCTCCTTTAGGGGGGAGGAGGCGTTGAAACGTTGACTGCCGCCACTCAGGGTCATCAAAGCTTGCTTGGCCGACTGAAGCATGGCTTGCTTGTCTCGGGGTGCGCTCCATGCGGGGGTGCTCAGCAGGAGCAAGGACATCAGTAGAATGATGCGTAGTGAAAATTTTTTAATCATAGATGGTAGTTTGAATGTGGTTAATAATGAATTAGTTACGACACGCAAAGATAATGTAACCTGTAGCCGATTTGCAAATAAAAAAGCAAGTATTTACCACTAAAAAACGTTATCAATGCGACCCCCTACCCACCATCAACCGAGGTAGCGACCAGAGAAGGCTCTCCTGTGCGACTGGGGTAGCGACTGGGAGGTGTGTCATAATTCAAAGGCTAGAACTATAACCGCCCTGCGGGCGGGAAATTAAACAAATTTATTATAAAATTTTTATTAATATGATAATAATGTCAATTTTAATTTAAAAATTTGTTTAATTTCCCGTGCGATAGCACGGTTATATTACCGAGTTGCAATTATGACACACCGTTCCCGCAACCTCGCAACCCCGTCCCCCGTATCCCAGGGAACTAGTCAGGCCACAGGCAAGCCAATTGGACTAATTAGACCAATTAGACTTATTTGACCAATTTGTCCCATTAGTTGAATGAATGAAATTCGCATTAGCCCCGCAGGGCTCAGAGGCATATCTTCATCATTTTCCAATTTTTTACGGGACACCAGCGATTTTTTTTGATTTCTCGCGCGTAGCGCGATGTTATAGAGAGCCGTTAGCGGTTGAGTTGGCGACGGTTGTTGCGACTG
Source organism: uncultured Bacteroidales bacterium (assembly GCA_902776955.1). GTDB lineage: Bacteria > Bacteroidota > Bacteroidia > Bacteroidales > Muribaculaceae > Sodaliphilus. The sequence continues at coordinate 3,305 of CACYSG010000121.1, forward strand.
TTCTTG
>CACYSG010000122.1 GCA_902776955.1 uncultured Bacteroidales bacterium
CACGAGCCATACCTCGTCAAAGGGGCAATCCTTGAGACGCTCTACCACGCGGACGTGCTCCTCGCGGCTGCTGGCGCCCAGCTCGCGCATCTCGCCCAGGATGGCCATCTTGGGGGCAACATCCATGAGGCTGAAGTTGTCGAGGGCGGCGGCCATTGAGGTGGGGTTGGCGTTATAGGCGTCCACGATGAGGTGGTTGTGGGGCGTCTCGGTGAGTTGTGAGCGGTTGTTGGACGGCACGTAGTTCTCCAGCGCGTGGCAGATTTGTTCGGCGGTCACGCCGAAGTGCAAACCGACGGTCACAGCGGCCAGCGCATTGTCCAGGTTGTAACTGCCGATGAGGTGGGTTGCCACCTCGTGCCAATCGCTGCCGTTTTCACGCCAACGCAGCCTCAGGAACGGGTCGCAGGCAATAATCTCGCCCTGGACAGTCCTTGCCGGGATCGCGTGTATAGAAAACGGGCTGTACGCCCTCTGGCAGGATGCCCATGAGATGCTCGTTGTCGGCATTGATGAAAATGACGCTGCCGGGGCGGGTCGCCAGGTTGTCATAGAGTTCCCCCTTGGTGTGGATAACGCCGTCCAGTGAGCCGAATCCCTGCAGGTGGGCCTTGCCCACGTTGGTGATCAGGCCGCAAGTGGGCTCGGCGGTCTCGGCCAGGGTCTTGATGTCGCCGGGGTGACTGGCACCCATCTCGACAACGGCAATCTCATGCTCGCTGTTGAGGCGGAAGAGCGTCTTGGGCACACCGACGTCGTTGTTGAAATTGCCCTCGGTCGCCATCACGTTGTAGCGCTCGGCCAGGACGGTGCGCACGAGCTCCTTGGTCGTCGTCTTGCCGTTGGTGCCAGTGATGCCCACAACGGGGATGTCGAACAGGCGGCGGTGCTCACGAGCCATGTCCTTGAAGGCCTGGAGCGTGTCAGGGACGAGAACCATGAGTTTGTCGCCGTGATAGTTGTTATAGACTTGCTCATCGCTGACGATGGCAGCTGCGCAGCCCTTGTCAAGAGCCTGTGCGGCAAACTGGTTGCCGTCGAAGCTGTCGCCCTTCAGGGCGATGAAGATGCTGCCCTCGGGGCACTCGCGGCTGTCGGTGGTGATGAGAGGATGTTGCCTGTAGATGGCATAAAGTTGCTTGCTATCCATATTGTTGCAGTTATTTTGCCACAAAAGTACAAAATTAACCGCTTTTTTATATAATTTTGCACCCGAAAATTAATGTGCGCTATAATACAATGAACACAACCAAAAGAACCATAGCTATCGTTTGTGGTGGCGACTCATCAGAGTATGAGGTATCGCTGCGTTCGGCCCAGGGTATCGACTCAGCGTTTGACCATGACCGCTACAATGTTTATATCGTCATGATCAGGAAAGATGACTGGCATGTTAACCTGCCCGACGGCCAGCAGCCTGTCATCGACAAGAATGACTTCTCGTTTATCAAGGACGGTGAGAAGATCTGTTTTGACTATGCTTACATCACCATCCACGGCACTCCTGGCGAGAACGGCGTGCTGCAGGGCTACTTCGACATGATAGGCTTGCCTTATTCGACCTGCAACGTGCTGGTCGAGGCATTGACGTTCCACAAATTTGCGCTGAACAACTATCTGAAGGCCTTCGGGGTAACGGTGCCCGACAGCATCCAGGTGCGTCGCGGTGTGGCTCACGGCTGGACCGCCGAGAAGGTTAAGGATTATTTGGGCATGCCCTGCTTTGTTAAACCCACTGCCGACGGATCGAGCTTCGGCGTGACCAAGGTGAAAAGCTGTGACCAGTTGGACGATGCCATGGAATTTGCTTTCAAGCAGTGCGACAACGTGATGATTGAGCGTTTCCTCGATGGTACCGAGGTCACTGTGGGTTGCTACAAGACCAAGAAGAAATCGGTCGTTTTCCCTGTTACCGAAGTCGTTACCGACAACGAGTTCTTTGATTACGACGCCAAGTATAACGGCCAGGTAGAGGAAATCACTCCTGCCCGCATCAGCGACGAACTCACCGCCGCCCTGCAGGCCGAGACGTCGCGCATCTATGACATCCTGCACTGCAACGGCATTATCCGCATCGACTACATCATTACCAAGAATGCCGACGGCAGCGACCGCATCAACCTGCTCGAAATCAACACAACCCCCGGTATGACCGTCACCAGCTTCATCCCCCAGCAAGTGCGCGCCGCCGGCCTCTCCCTGACCGACGTCCTCACCGACATCGTCGAGAACCAATTCTAACCGCCAGACA
>CACYSG010000123.1:0-469 GCA_902776955.1 uncultured Bacteroidales bacterium
CCGCATCGTGCCCATCACGGAGGGTTCTGCCTACACCCTGCAAGGCACACCCGCCACGGCCAGCACCCGCGGCATCGTCATCGAGGGCAGTCAAAAGGTTGTTAGGAAATAAAGAATATATGAGCAAAAAAACACTTCGCTGTTTGACTCTGGTGGTGACCGTTACCGCTGCCTTATTCCTGTTAGGATGTGGAGGCAACTCCAAAGAACAGGAAAGGCTGTGCAGAGAAGCAGAAGACATGGTGTACGAGGCCTATATGGCCAAGGACTACCCGCGCATCATAGAGCTTGTGGACAGTATCAAACCGCTGGGAAATTTCTCCGAGGGCAAGGCTTGCTACTGGCTGGGCTACGCCTACGACAGGATGATGCAGAAGCGCATGGCCGAGCTGTACTGGAAGACGGGTATCGCCGCAGTGGAGAACTCTACCGACGATGAGGACGTGCGGGTGTATGCCGGCATTGCCAA
>CACYSG010000123.1:488-2253 GCA_902776955.1 uncultured Bacteroidales bacterium
CGACACGACCAGCGAATACACCAACATGCTCATCTATATCGGCTGTAGTCAGAGCCGTCTGGGATTGAGTGATGACAAGACCGACAATCGTCTGGAAGAAGCCTATAGCGCTCACATCTACAATATCCATAAACACCCGAATGCCATCAGTTTCCGCGATGCCATCGTGGGCGTGATCAACATCAGCTACAACTACTTGGAAATAGCCGACTATAAGAAGGCTGTATTATGGCTTGAGCGCCTGAACCAGCTGATCGACGGATATGAAAAGCAGGCTGACGCGCGACCTGACTATAGCAACAAACAGCGGGCACGCTACAACATCTATTTAGCCAGAGCTTTAGAGGGTATGGGGCGCAAGGACGAAGCCGCCGAGGCCTACAGGCTGTTTTGCCAGACTGATTTCTTCCAGACGGCAGAAGGCAAGATACTGGCCAGCGACTATCTGCGGCTGGCAGGACGTTGGCAGGATGCTGCCGACAACTTCGGAAGCCTGGATGAAATGATGAAAGAGTTCGGCACCAGCTATTCGTTGGAGAACATACAAAAAATGCTCCTAAAGAAGTATGAAGTCAATAAGAAGGCCGGTCGTATCGACACAGCCCGTGCCGTGAGTATAAGTATCACCGAACGACTTGACTCGGCCATTACTCTTTCGCGCAGCGCCGAAGCCCGTGAAGAGGCGGCTGTACACCAGAAGGAACTGGAGATGACCGCCGAAAACGAGCGAAACATACGCCAGCGCCACATCACCCAACTCATTGCCATGACGGCGATTGTCGTTCTCCTTATCATCTACATCATTGTGCGCCACCGCATGGGAGCCCGTCTTGAGAAAGCTCACAACGAGCTGAAGACTGCCTACGACCAACTCGAAGAGACCACCACCGCCAAAGAGCGTATGGAGAGTGAACTGCGCATTGCCTGCGACATCCAGATGTCGATGGTGCCCAGCACTTTTCCCGACTATGAAGGCCTAGACATGTATGCGTCAATGACACCAGCCAAGGAGGTGGGTGGCGACCTCTACGGCTATCATCTGGAGGGCGACAAGCTCTATTTTGCCCTTGGGGATGTCAGCGGCAAAGGCGTGCCCGCCTCGCTGTTCATGGCACAGGCCACACGACTGTTCCTCACCCATGCCACACAGGGCATGATGCCGGCAGAGATCTGCACGAGCATCAACAAAGCCCTTGCCGGTGAAGATAACGTGAACGCCATGTTCGTAACTATGTTTATTGGTCTTCTCGACTTGAAAACGGGCCATCTCGACTTCTGCAACGCAGGACATAATGCGCCTGTCCTCGGCGGCGGTGAACTGGGTGGCGAGTTTCTCGACATGCTGCCCAATGCGCCCATAGGACTCTGGCCAGGACTGGAGTATGAGGGCGAGGAACTGGACAGCATCAAGGGACGGCAGCTGTTTATCTATACCGACGGTCTGAACGAAGCCGAGAACCGGCAGCAGGAGCAGTTCGGTGACGACCGCCTGTTGGAGATTCTACGTGCCATCCATTACGAAAATGCCCGCCAGGTCATTGAGGCCATAGAGGCCGAAGTGGAAAAGCACCGCGACGGAGCCGAACCCAACGACGACCTGACCATGATGTGTATCAAATTATGAGCAATGAGATGATGGTAACCAGGGTTTAAGAACGTTAAATACGTTAAATCTTCATGCTTTTGGGACACCAAAGAATCCCCAACGTCACTTTTCTACCGTTTAACATGTAAGTTATTGATTATCAATATTTAAAATATTCGA